>JAGOXX010000055.1 GCA_018059485.1 Aeromonadaceae bacterium
ATACCAAGACGGCCCGCTTGGCGCATCAATATCCAGTGGTCTGTGCCTTCGTCAACGACGACTTGAGTCGTCCGGTCCTGGCCGAATTGGCAGCCAACGGGACTCGAGTCCTGGCGATGCGATGCGCGGGCTACAACAATGTCGACTTGCAGGCCGCCAAGGATCTGGGCATCCGCGTCGTACGCGTTCCCGCCTACTCCCCGGAGGCGGTTGCCGAGCATGCAGTCGGCTTGATGATGACATTGAACCGCCGCATCCATAAGGCCTATCAACGGACCCGCGATGCCAACTTTGCCCTCGATGGTCTGGTCGGTTTCAACATGCATGGTCGCACCGCCGGCATCATAGGTACCGGCAAGATCGGCATCGCCACACTGCGCATCCTCAAAGGATTCGGTATGCGGCTGCTGGTCAGCGACCCCTACCAGAACCAGGCAGCGATTGAGCTGGGCGCCGAATATGTAGATCTGGATACCCTGTTCCGCCAGTCCGATGTGATCAGCCTGCACTGCCCGCTGTTCAAGGAGAACTATCACCTGCTGGATGCCCAGGCCTTCGCCAAGATGAAGAAGGGGGTCATGATCATCAACACCAGCCGCGGCGGACTACTCGACGCCACCGCCGCCATTGAAGCCCTCAAGCAGGGCACCATAGGGGCGCTGGGTCTGGATGTCTACGAGGAGGAGCAAGAGCTGTTCTTCGAAGATAAATCCAACGAGGTGATCACCGACGATGTGTTCCGTCGCCTCTCTGCGTGCCATAACGTGCTGTTTACCGGTCATCAGGCCTTCCTGACCAAAGAGGCTCTGCTGGCTATCGCCAATACGACCCTGGATAACGTGCGCAGTTTTGCCGCCGGCAACACCAACGGCAACGAAGTCGAATAACCCCGTTGCAACCGAGCAGAGGAGCCAATGGCTCCTCTTTTTTTTCCTTACAAATCAAAGTAAACGGTTACTTTTCCCCTCCTGGAAAATTGAAAGGCCTTTCAGTCATAAAACTGTAATATTTGAGCTTGATCACACATCCAAAAGCGTGAAAAATGCGTCTCCTTTGGTACTCATTGGTGAGTTACCTCCGTGAAAGGGAATTCTCGATGCACGCTTTACTCCAAACTCGTTGGCTACTCCTGCTGCTCACTCTGATGTCGACGCAAAGCTTTGCCGTCAGCAAACCCGCCGTGGTCTACAGTGCCGCCGATAAATTCGACAAGTCGGTAAACCAGGAGGTCTATGAGCAGGGCGTTGTTCGATTTTTTAAAGAGACCGGCATTCAGGTCACCGAACGCTCTCCAGCCAGCGAGGCCGAGCGGTTGTCGACTCTGCGCGAGCTGGCTGCGGCTGGCTATACGCCGATCGTTGTCGTCGGTAATGAGCAGCTGACGGCCTTGCAGGGAGTTGTCGATCAGTTCCCGAAGGCTCAATTCACCCTGCTCGATGGCCAGCTCGATAAACCCAATGTGCGTTCAATTCTGTTCAAGGAGCAAGAGGGAGCATTTCTGGTTGGCGCCATGGCGGCGGCCGAGAGCGAGACCGGCATCATTGGCTTCATCGGCGGCATGGATCTGCCGAGCATTCACAAATATGGCTGCGGCTATGAGCAGGGGGCCAAATATGCAAACCCTGCGATCGATGTGAAACAGAGCTATGCCAGCTCCACGCCAGCCCTGGCATTTGCCGATCCGGTTAAAGGCAGCTTTCTGGCCAAGAGTCAGTTTGACGAAGGCGTCGATATTGTCTTTGCCGCCGCACGCGGAACGGGCCTTGGCGTCTATCAAAGTGCCGCAGATGCCGGATTACGCGCTATTGGATCTGAAACGAACCAGAATGGCCTCTACCCGCAGACCATGCTGACGTCCATGTTCAAACGGATGGGACAAGCGGCATACACAGCCTGGGAAGAGGGCGAAGTGGGGACTTGGAAGCCTGGGGTGTTAACGCTGGGGCTGGCGGATAACAATGTCGGCTGGGTTCTGGATGACAATAACAAGGGACAACTCAGCCAG
The DNA here is from genome assembly GCA_018059485.1 of Aeromonadaceae bacterium. Taxonomy (GTDB): domain Bacteria; phylum Pseudomonadota; class Gammaproteobacteria; order Enterobacterales; family Aeromonadaceae; genus Pseudaeromonas. The sequence continues at coordinate 2,006 of JAGOXX010000055.1, forward strand.
GCGCTGCGCGATAAGCTCGAGGCCATCCGAATTGATATCGTCACCGGTAAGATTAAGGTTCATGACTACACCCGCACCGGAAGCTGTGACTACACCCCCCCGAAGCGTGGCGCCATCTGTCCGCCGGCAGGCAAGGGTATTGACTCAATCTGCAAGAGTTAAATGCCAGAATGTTGAAGCGCAGAGGCGGCGCCGCCCCTCTGCGTTTTCAGAAAACAAAATGGACTGGAAATAGGGCCGCACTCGGCTGGCGCGCCATCGGATCCTGAACAAACCAGCGCGCCAGCAGTCGATAAAGCTCCGCCTCGTGCTCGAACAGGTGACGGGGATGGGTGAAAAAGGATTCACAGGCGATCGCCAGGTACTCATCAATCCCATCGCAAGCCTGCTCATCCAGCCATAAAGGCTCGCCATGGCGTTGCTGGGCAGCCAATCGGCCAAATGCCTCCTCAACCACGCTCTGCCACTGTGCAATCGGAATGCCCGGCCGCTCTGGCGGCATGCCATTTGCCACACCGCTAACGAGCATGTCCAGCTTATGCACCAGCTCGTGGATCAGCAGATGATAACCATCCCACTGACCATCATGCAGTACCTCGGGCCAGACCAGCACCACAGGCCCCTGCTCCCACGCTTCCCCAAGATGAGCCCCGAGCTCGGCGCCAACCACCTGATCATCCAGCCAAACCTCGTCGATTCGTTCGATCGCCTCTGGCAGCAGGATCAGCTCATAGAAGTTGCGATACCAATCCAGCCCCAGATAGAGGATCGGTAAACAGGCTTGCAGAGCCATCCATCCCAACTGATAAGGCGTTGGATGCACGCCGATGCAGGTGATGCTCTTGTGCTGCAGGAATGCTGAGGCCAAGGTAATCAATTGCCTCTGCTCATCATGCGTCAACCCCTGCAGGATCGGGATCGAGCCTACCAGCTGCCGCCACTCCTCGGCAGATAGCCCCGAATTTTCATCATGCCGTTTACTCCACAGCCCATCCAGCCACGCAAACCAGCTCATGGCATTCGTACTCCTATTCTGTTTCACCGAGACAGACCACCATCGACCAACGGATTGTTTTGGGTCGCCACACCGCAAAATGCGAACGCCGCTTGTCACTCCGCAGGGTTCGCTCTAAAATCGCGCGCGCTCTTGATTACATTCAATTTTGGCCAGGGGTCATTCCCCAGCCTCCCCACATGCTCTGGAGAACACAACGTGAACGAAAAATTGGCCAACCCCGCCCCGCTCGGCCTGATGGGCTTTGGTATGACCACAGTACTGCTCAACATCCACAATGCTGGTTTCATGCCGATCAGCGCCATGATCCTGGCTATGGGTCTGGCCTATGGTGGTCTGGCACAAGTCATCGCCGGTATTCTGGAGTTCAAGAAGGGTAACACCTTTGGCCTGACCGCCTTCACCTCCTACGGTTTCTTCTGGATCAGCCTGGTATTCCTGATCCTGCTGCCCAAACTGGGTCTGGGTGATGCCGCCGATGAATTTGCCATGGGCTGCTACCTGCTGATGTGGGGCATCTTCACCCTGTTCATGTTCTTCGGAACCTTGAAGGGGCCGAAGGCTCTGCAGTTCGTGTTCGGCTCCCTGGTCGTCCTGTTCGGCCTGCTGGCTGCTCGCGACTTCCTCGGCAATGCGACCCTGGGTACTATCGCCGGTTTTGAAGGGATTATTTGTGGCGGCTCCGCCATTTATCTGGCCATGGCTGAAGTACTGAACGAAAAGTTCGGTCGCACCGTGCTGCCGATCGGTGAATCGACTCAGCACTGAGTTAACCAGGTTCGAGCTACCGACCCCAGATCAAAACCAAAAGGCGCCTAATGGCGCCTTTTTGCTGGATTGTTGCTTGTAATGGTCTGGCTCACGCATTGCGCGGGGGATGACTGGCCAAGCCGTTACTTGCAGCCCGACGTTTCGATATCGATAACCGGTCGACGACCTGCGGCGGTTGGTTGCCGATAACGCAGGTAACACTGGGCTCGACTGGCATCCTCTTGCAAGGTGCCATGCCAGTAGACCCAAGCGCCAGGGTAGGTGCTGGCCCGCTGCTTCCAATCCCCGGTCGGAAACTCGATAAGCGACGATAGCCCACTACTGACACCACCGGCCGGGTAGCCGTAGACCAACGGGATAACCTGCCCATGACTGCTGATCGACGCGCTGGCGCTGGTTTCCAGGCCTCGAACTGCGGCCATCGAATAGGTCTCCTGACCAGCCGTATCGATGGCGGAACGCATGCCATAGAGCGTACTAACCAGTGAATCTTTGCGTAACGAGATAAATTTGGGAGCGGCAATGACGCTCAACACGCCCAGTACCACGATAACCATCACCAATTCAATCAGAGTAAAACCGTGCGAGGACTTCCTAAGGTTATTTTTAATAACTCGAAAAAACATACAACCAGATGCGCATGATACGAGAAAAAACAGGCAAATTGCACAGCAAACATCCATAAATGAGTGTCTGAAAGCATCACTCAGCCCCGCATGCCTACGCACAAATAGCAGATGGCGGCCAAATGGCCGCCATCAAATAGGCTGATAGGTATGTGACGGATACCGGACTCGGTAATGCCGTCCACCTAGCTGCAATCAGGCGTCCACAGGCTCAATATCGGTGGCAACATCGTCGAGCAGACTCTTATCTTCAGCCATGCAGGCGGCTGCAGTAAACAGCACATCGGTAGAGCTGTTGAGTGCAGTTTCAGCAGAATCCTGCAACACACCGATGATGAAACCAACCGCCACAACCTGCATCGCCAGCTCATTGCTAATACCAAACAGGCTGCACGCCAGCGGGATTAGCAGCAAGGAGCCACCGGCAACCCCAGAAGCACCACAAGCCGCCACAGTAGAGATCACACTCAGCAGCAGAGCCGTCGCCAGATCGACTTCGATCCCCAAGGTATGTACCGCCGCCAACGCCAGCACAGAGATGGTGATCGCTGCGCCCGCCATGTTGATGGTGGCGCCCAGCGGAATAGAGACCGCATAGGTCTCTTCGGGCAGACGCAGCTTCTCACATAGCTCCATGTTGACCGGGATGTTGGCTGCCGAGCTACGGGTAAAGAAGGCCGTCACGCCACTTTCACGCAAGCAGGTGAATACCAGCGGATAGGGATTACGCTTGATTTTGACATAGACGATGAGCGGATTGACCACGACGGCAACGAACAGCATACAGCCCAGCAGCACAGCTAGCAGATGGGCATAGCCAAGCAGCGCCGAGAAGCCGGATTCGGCCAGAGTGGCCGCCACCAAACCGAAGATCCCCAGCGGGGCACAACGAATCACCGCTTTAACAATGCCGGAAACTGCATGTGAAAGCTCTTTGATCAAGAGTTTGGTGCTGTGGCTGGCATGACGCAACGCCAGACCCAGGGCGATAGCCCACGCCAGAATACCGATGTAGTTTGCATCGATCAGCGCCTTGACCGGGTTACTGACAATATTGAACAACAGGGTATTGAGCACCTCACCGATCCCGCTAGGCGGTGAAATCTCCCCGGCTGAGCTTGCCAATTGAAGCTCGGATGGGAACATAAAACTGGCTAGGACACCAACCACGGCGGCGCAGAAGGTACCAAACAGATAGAGGACCAACAGCGGACGAATGCTGGTCTTCTGGCCCTGTTTATGTCCGGCGATCGACGCGGTCACCAGTATAAACACCAATACCGGAGCCACAGCCTTCAGGCCTCCGACAAAGAGCGACCCCAGCAGGCCAGCCAATTTAGCCTGCTCCGGGGCAAACCAGGCGAGCAGAGTCCCCAGCAGCAAGCCCACGATGATCTGGCTGACCAGGCTGCTGTTATTGATGAAGCGAACAAGCGGATTATTTGATGGTTTCATAGCATTTCCGTGGCTTTGAATGTGTCTTTAATGGGTCCATTTCGCCGCATACCTTCCTGATATATGGGGCAAATCCGACACAGAATACCTGATTACCCCGCCATTTCCCTGCATGAATGCATGGTGAAATGGTTCAAATGACGGATTTATGACCAAGCGCAGATTTGACAGCTTCATGGGAGCCCATGATTAGAGGCCCCCGTGATAATCTGATAGCCACTTCCGTCTTGCGAGTCTCTTTGTCATGGTTTTGCCCTCCTTACAGCAGCACTTCGGTTTTTCCACCCTCAGACACGGGCAAGCCGAGGTCATCGAGCGCATTCTAGCGGGCCACTCGGTAGCCGCCATTTTCCCGACCGGCTCAGGGAAGTCTCTGTGCTATCAATTACCAGCCTTGCACCTACCCCATCTGACTCTGGTGATCTCTCCCCTGCTGGCCCTGATGCGCGATCAGTTAGATTTTCTGCGCAGCAAAGGCATTGCCGCCGCAGCGTTGGACTCCACTCTGGATGCCAACCAGAGCCGTGAGCTGATGGCCCAGGTGGAGCGTGGTGAGTTGAAGATCCTGATGATTTCGGTGGAGCGGCTGAAGAATGAACGATTCCGTCGCTTTATCGCTCGTATTCCACTGTCATTGCTGGTGGTGGATGAGGCGCACTGTATTTCAGAATGGGGTCACAACTTCCGCCCGGACTACCTGAAATTGCCCAGCTATCGCCAGCAGTTGCAGATCCCCCAGGTATTGCTGCTGACAGCAACCGCGACGCCCGCGGTTATTGCTGATATGCAACGAAAATTTGCCATCGCCCCCGAGAATGTCGTGGCAACCGGCTTTTATCGCGCCAATCTGGATATCACGGTGTTGCCCGTCCCCCACGTACAGCGGGATCAAGAGCTGCTACGTCTGATAGCCCAAGATCCCCGTCTACCGACCATTGTCTATGTCACTCTGCAACAAACAGCCGAGCGTGTGGCCACCTTGCTACAACAAGAAGGCATCAGGGCCCAGGCCTATCATGCCGGTATGGCTTCCGAGCAACGCGAAGCCATCCAGCAAGGGTTCATGAGTAATCGACACGATTGCATCGTCGCCACCATCGCCTTTGGCATGGGCATCGACAAGGCCAACATTCGCCGGGTCGTCCATTATGACCTGCCCAAATCCATTGAAAATTACTCCCAGGAAATTGGCCGTGCCGGACGAGATGGCCAGCCGGCCTATTGCACCGTGCTGGCCAGTCGCGAGCAGGTTCCGGTACTGGAAAATTTTGTCTACGGCGACACCCCGGATCGACAAAGCATTGCACTGGTGCTCGAGGAGATACGGAACAGCCCTGCCGAGTGGGAAATCACCCTCTGGCGCCTGAGCCAGAGCAGCAATATTCGTCAGTTACCCCTGAAGACCTTGCTGGTCTATCTGGAGCTGGCTGGGGTCATTGCCCCGGCCTATAGCTACTTCGCCGAATTCCGCTTCAAGTTTATCCAATCGTCCGATGAGATCCTGAACCGTTTTAACGGCGAGCGCCGTCAGTTTCTACAGCAGGTGTTTGCTGCCGCCCCCCGCGCCCGCAGTTGGTGCTCGCTGGATCTGGCCGAACTGGCCCGTCTGGGTGCCGAGCGCAGTCGTGCTGTCACCGCACTGGATTATCTGCACCAGCAGGGCTGGATCGAGCTGGAGAGCAAACAGATGACCGAGGTGTACCATCGCCTGACGCTACCGGACGATCTGCAGCCCTTGATCCAGCAGTTACATCAGCAATTTCTGGACAAGGAGCGAAGCGAGCTGCAACGCATCCAGCAGATGCTGCAGTTCTTCGAATCCTCGGCCTGCCTGAGTCAACAACTGGCCCACTATTTTGCCGATACTCAAGCCCCTCAGCGCTGCGGCCACTGCTCCAGTTGCCGAGGTGCCCATGTCACCCTACCGGAGGCTGCATCTTCCAGTTTGCTGCAAAGCGCTCCGCTGGCGAGCTGGCTCCAGCAGTTAGCACAAACGTGTAGCCCGCACCCGCTGACGCCCCGACTGGTCGCTCGTCACCTGTGCGGTCTGGTGACGCCGCTGAGCAGCCAACTCAAGCTGCCCGGACTGCCAAGTCACGGACGACTGTCACAACTGCCATTTGCCGAGGTCGAGGCCCGAGTCAGCGCCATGTTCTCTCAGGCAGAGTGACAAATTGACTCATAAATAAAAGGCAATGACCCTGTGATGCGTGGATAGGTCCATCCGATGTCGGCATGGAATCTGGACGAGCGCAGACTCGTCGTGAATACATCCTTGTAGATACTCGATGGTGGCATCCCTGCCACCAACGGTCTGCTTTTCGTCCAGACGCCATCTCTCTCATGAGCCGCTGCGACTCATCACAGAGACATAGGTCGCGCTAAGCTGACCCTCGGCGCCAGGGATGGCGCGGCGGAGCCCCCATGGAAGGGTTCACGGCGTGTCAGCGTGCGCCACCTTGTCGATGGTGCAGAGATTCCCAACAGGTAACTGGAACAGAGCCCAATAAAAAGAGCGGCATCAGCCGCTCTTTTCATCGTGGAGCTCGGTAAAACGCCGGATTAACTCTCGCCGTTATACATCTCCAGATCGGCAACCCCTTCATTCCACTCGCGCACCGCTTTGACATCATCATTGCGCAATGAATTCAGGTAGTCGAGATAGTGCTGATCGACATCGCCAGTCACATACTGACCATTAAATACCGAGGTCTCGAATTGGGTCAGAGCCGGATTACCTTCACGCACAGCCTCTTCCAGATCACTCAAGTCCTGGAAGATCAGACCATCAGCACCAATCTGGGTACAGATTTCGCTGACATCGCGGCCATAGGCGATCAACTCGTTACTAGTCGGCATGTCGATACCATAGACATTCGGGAAACGAATTTCCGGTGCCGCCGAGGCAAAATAGACCTTGGCAGCACCCGCTTCACGAGCCATGTCGATGATCTGACCTGAGGTGGTTCCGCGCACTATGGAGTCATCAACCAGCAGTACCTTCTTGCCCTTGAACTCGGAGGAGATGGCATTGAGCTTGCTGCGGACCGACTTCTTGCGCTGCTTTTGACCTGGCATGATGAAGGTGCGGCCGATATAGCGGTTCTTCACAAAACCCTGCCGGTACGGCTTATTCAGCCGTTGAGCGATCTCCAGCGCTATGTCGCATGAAGTTTCCGGGATTGGGATCACCACATCGATATCCAGATCAGCCCACTCCCGCTTGATCTTCTCACCCAGCTTTTGCCCCATGTGTACACGAGCGGCATAGACAGAAACCTTGTCGATGAAGGAGTCTGGACGGGCAAAATAGACATATTCGAAGATACAGGGGCAGAGCTTGGGATTGTCAGCACACTGCAGGCTGCTGAGCTCTCCCTGCTCACTGATGTAGATCGCCTCCCCTGGAGCCACATCGCGCACCAGCTCGAAGCCGATGACATCCAGAGCCGCACTCTCGGAAGCCACCATGTGTTCGACGCTACCGTCGTCACACGCGCGACGGCCGAGCACCAGTGGGCGAATACCGTTTGGATCACGGAACGCAACCATGCCATGACCGATGATGAGCGCCACCACGGCGTAAGCACCACGCACCTGACGGTGCACCCGGCTAACAGCGGC
>JAGOXX010000056.1 GCA_018059485.1 Aeromonadaceae bacterium
GCGAAGTCGATGCCCTGCTGCATCCGCAGATCGACTGGCGCACCCAGTTGTGGCGTTACCTGTCCCGCACCCCGCTGGATTTCAACGGCTATGACCGTCGCTTCATCCATCAGGGGCTCTATCTGGATGCCCTGCAGGATGAGGAGAACCACCTGACGGCGCTGATTGCCGTCGATACCAGCGGCTCCATCGACGATGACGATCTGCGCCAGTTCCTGACCGAGGTCGATGGCATCCGCAACGCCTACCCCTCGCTGGATGTGCAGCTCTACTTTGTCGATTGCGAGATAGATGGCCCCCACCCGTTGGAAAAGGGGGTCGAGCTCCCATCGGCGGTAGGCGGTGGTGGCACCAGTTTTGCCGTCTTCTTCCACCATATCCATCGCCATGGGGAGCGCAACCCGAATCAGGTCATCATCTACCTGACCGATGGTGACGGCGAGTTTCCCAAGCGTCCGCCGGAACAGGAGCTGCTCTGGGTGGTGACCCCGGGCGGAAAACGCAACCAGCACTTCCCCTTCGGCGAGGTGCTGCGCTTGGCCAATCAACCGCACAACTAGCACTACGACGATAAGAATCAACGAGGGAAGAGAGCATATGGATAGCCAAACACAGAGCGCTTCGGCGCTGTTTATCAAGGATCTGCAACAACTGCACGACGCCACCTTAAGAGCCGAGCAGTTGCACGCTCAGGTCACCCACCCGGACCCGATAGCCCGTTATCTGGTGGGGCTGCACCCCACCGCCTCCGCCGAATCGTTGCGTCGGCTGGCGGCCGATGAGACCAGCTGGGTGCGCGAGAGCACCGCCTTCAACCCGCAGACACCCACCGATCTGCTGAGTACCTATCTGGCGAGCGATGACGCGGCTTTGTGGTTCGGCCTGGCGCACAATCCGGCCCTCACGACCGAACAGCAGTTGGTGCTGGCCGCCAAGGCCGATGGCCGAACTCTCAAGGCGCTGGCCAATGCCACTGAGAATCCGGCCATCTGGCAAACCATAGTGGCCAATCCCAACGCCGCAGAGGAGAGCTGGCAGCCGTTGCTGGCCTTGGCGCTGGATCCCAAGAGTAAATCTGGCAAATTTGCCAAGCTGATGACCGATGACCAGCCGCTCTGCCTGCAGAAGGCCAGCGCCCTGCATCCAAACTGCCCGGAACGGTTCTGGCCCCAGTTCAACCACTACCTACCCCATTTGATCCGCCAAAATCCCGGGGTCGGCCTGCGGATGCTGGAGACCCTGGAACCCATCGAATCGGTAGAGAAGGGGGAGTGGAAGATCCAGCAACTGCTCTCTACCGGTAGGGGCAATGGCATGGTGATGCAATTTCTCGCCGATCAGCACCCTGAAGAGGAGATCCGTCTCTATGCGCTGGGCGCTCGCAATGTCTCCATCGCCTCAGTGCAACGCTCACTGTTCCTCATCCAACCCAACTGCCTCAAACGCATCGCCGAGCGGCGGGATCTGAATGCCTTCCTGTTCCACACCTTGGCGAACGACCACAGAACCGGCGTGCGTCAGGCCATAGCCCGCAATCCGGACTGTCCAGAACCCCTGCTGCAGCAACTGGCTCACGACAAGGTGGATGCGGTGCGCGTGGTCGTGCTGAATCAGTATCCTCACCTGGCCGAGGGTCAAGTCACAGGCGAGAGCGAAGAGAAGCGGCTGGGAATGGCCAGCAATCTGGATAACCCCAAGTTGTTGCAGGGCCTAGTGAAGGATGAATCCCTTGCCGTGCGCCTGGCGCTAGCCGCCAATCGCCATTGCAATGCCGCTATTTTGCGCCTGCTGGCCACCGATCCGGAGCCCGAGGTTCGAGCGGCAGCAGCGGCACACGACCAGATGGCGCAAAAACAACGCAACCTGTTACTGGATGACCCGGCAGCCCAGGTGCGAGCCAGTGCCTTGCGCCACAGCTATTGGATTAATCCCCAAGAGGGGCAGACTGTGCGTCAGCGTTTTGCCACCGATCCGGATGGTGCCGTGCGGGCAGCAGCGGCATATGGCCTCAAGGATCAGGCGCTCTTGCTGGAGCTGGCGCTGGACAGCGACGAGCGGGTGCAGCAAGCCGTTGCCAGTTACACCCAAAATCCGGCCATCATAGCCCGGCTGGGACAGACACCATTTGCCAGTGTGCAGACTTGTCTGGGTCAGACGCTGCGTTATGAACGTGAACTCTATCTGGCCACCCGGGAGCAGATAGCTCCGGCGGTAAAAATCGCCATGCTGCAGGCCATGTGCCCCAAACTCGGTAGTGAACTAAAACTGGAGTGGCAAAAGCTCTTCTTGGAGGAGCGCGATCCGCAGTTTCTCGGTCTCTTGCTCGGTCATCTGTCACAGCCAGAGGCCTTGGCCCGGTTGCTGGAGCAACCCAAGCTGACCCGACACTGGAATGAACAGATCTATGTGCAGGCGGCTATCACGGCCTGCTCCCGCAGGGATGAAGAGGCGCAGCTGTTCTGGATACGCCAGGACAACCCAGCCATCATTGAGGCGCTTACCGAGATCGTTGCCTATTCAAAATCCACAGCGGAGTGGATACCAAGGGCAACCACCGAACAACGGATCCGCTTTATTCACACTCACGTCGATTTTATCGAGTATTTCATCAAGCGCTGTCAACCCGAAGAGGAGCTGCTCTTGCTGCAGGATGAGTCACTGGCTCTGCGCCAAGAGGCGGCGTTTCACTTTTCCAGTCCCCAAGCGCTACAAATCCTAGCCAATGATCCGCGCGAGGAAGTTCAAGTCGCCTTGGCCAAGGGGTTATCTCCATTGGCGAAAGCCCACGAAATCATGCATGCATGGAGTGAGAACGAACGATGCCAACAGATCAAAGCGCAGCTGCAACAGCACCCATCACCGCACGTACAGGCGATCATCAAGAACACCTGGGATAACGGTTACCATCTAAAGCATCAAAAACATCGCATCGCCTTAAAAAAGGCAGGAATAATTCTGCCCGGCAGCCTGACCAGGAGAGAGCTGGACGCGAGTTATGAGGCCGACGATCCCAAGGCGCGCAAGCAGTTCCTGAGCCACCCCGCCTGCCATCTGGGCATGCTTCTGAAACGCTGTCGCGATGTTGATGACTCCGTCGGCCGTGCCGCAGCCACCCGCATTCGGCAGACATTCCAGCTATCACAGCGTCAAGCGGATATCCTGTACTGGTGGAGTGACAACGACGCCGAATTCAACATCAAGCTGCAGCTCTTTATCTGGAGCCACCGGATTGAGGATCGCATGGTGGCGGCGCGTTATATCACCGAAGGCATACGCCTGGAGACGCTGCTGGATGACTGCCCGGAAGTCATTGAACAACTGCTGTTGAACCCGGCGCTGCTGCCAGAACATAGACGCTATCTGATCGAGAAGGCCGATGATGCACGGTGGATGTTGATCGCAGGCAACGCCCAGCATATCGCCACCATGCAGCAGGAAATGCCAGAGCAATTGCGGCAGTTACTGCAGCAGGGGCCGCTGGAGGCGCGCTTGCTGGCCATAGCCCACTGCAATGACCTCGGCCAGTTGGAGCCGCTGAAAAGTGATGGGGAAAAAAGCATCGGTCAGGCGGTGAGTAGACGACTCAAACAGTTGGCCAAGCTGGCGGCCACCGTCTAAAAACGAACCCTCCGGGATCATCTAGGGCGCCAATGGCGCCCTTGTTTTTTTAAGGCTCGGCTTAGAAGTTGTAACGGTAGGTCAGGGCGACCGCGGCCGCCTCGGACCGGTAGTTGCCCACATTCAACAGGTAGAGGCGCTTGTTGTACTTCTGGTCAATCATGCCAAGCAAGTTGTAACCATCCAGGCTGAACTTACCATACTCCTTGGTCTGGTAATTGAGCCCCAGATCGAGGAAGTAGGCGGGCCCCACCGAGTCGGTATACCCGGGGTCGGTCAGGTTGGTGGTAGAGGATTTGTTGTTCTGGTACCAGGCATCATTGGTCTGTTCGATGATGTCGAGTGCCCCCTGATAGTACCAGAAGATGCGCATATCGCCGGTCAACTGCCACTTGGGGGCAAAATCCCAGGCCCCGTTGAACTTGGTGATATGGTTGCTCCAGTTGTTCAGATCGTTGCCATATCCTAGGTGGGAGGCCGTAATGCGGGTCGAGCCTCCCGGAGCCAGGTTGAAATCATCCAGCTTGCTCCAAGCATGAGAGAAGCCTAGTGCCAGTGTCTCCGCCTTGTAATCCACCTCGAACTCCAAGCCACCGAACTTCAGCTCACCTACCGGCTGGGCATGCAATGTGGTGTTGTTGAAATCCAGCACATCGGCCTTGTTATAGAAGCCGGTCAGGGTGACATCCGTATACTCGTCGAATAGATGTCCATAGGAGATCTCGGCACTGCTGAGCTTTTCCGGGATCGCCTCGGCATTAGCCTTGTGCAACTGGTAGAGCTCTTCCGCATTATTCTTGCGCAATGAACGGCTGAAGATGGTTTTGACCGTATCCTTGTCGCTGACTGAGGCGACAAAAGCCAGACGGGGTGACCACATCCAGTCCGTGTATTGATCCTTATCGGCACGCAAGCCGACAAAGTTGGTGAGCCAGGGAGTCATTTGCCACTGATGCTCCCCGAAGATGCCAAACGTGCTGGTATCCCATGACTCCATGCGACCTATGATGGAGGAGTAGGCATAGTCATAATCGGAGGTGTTAAGCCCCCAGCGGGAGTATATCTCCTCAATCCCCAGCGCCGAGGCGTGAGCGTCACTGTGGTTCCAGTTCAGAGTCCCCCGCAGCAGGTACTCCTCCTCCCTATGATTCTCAGGATGCTGGCCAGCGTTGTCCGAATTCCACAACTCGCGGATATAGGTAGTGGTGTCATAGCCACCCTTCAACTCGAACCATTGCCGGGAGTTGAGGATCCAGAGTTGAGAGAGATCCAGGGTCAACTGCTTATAACCGACGCCATTGATGCCGTAGGCACTCTGGGGCACCCCGGTTACCGGTAGCGTGTAGTTATAGATGGTCTTGTTTTCCCAGGTCAGCTTCTCCCCCCCCTGGGTATAACGCAGCCAGGCATTGAAATCCTGCTGCTGGTAGTGGGCGTGCAGCTTCACCTTCTGCCAGTCATGGAAGCTGTCATGGTTATCCACTGGGCCATAGGGAACCGCGTCACCACCCTGCACCCACTCCCCCCAGGAGGTGTAGGCACTCTTGCCATAGACCAGTGGCGCATCAGCATTCTGGGCGCCGTCATAGTCGGTGATGGCCCCGTAGAGCCAGAGCCCCCGATCGGCCTGGTCACCAAAGGGAATGGTATTGCTCGCCTCGATGGAGCGGAACTGCTCCACCTCGCCCCACTTGATGGTCATACCATCCGGGCCATGGTCGGCAAAGGTATCGGTCTGGATGTTGATCACCATGGAGACGGCACCAGGGCCATAGACGACGGAACCAGGACCGCGCACCACATCGATCTTGCGAATATCCCCCAGCATCGGCATATCCCGCTCGCTCAGAGCGCCGAAATGGGTCTTTTCGTTGAGCACCCGGCCGTTGACCACCAGCAGGTATTTGTCGTCACGATGGCTGATGAGACCACGCATCCCCATGTGGGGAGCCTCGTAGTGGTGCGGCAGGTAGTGAAAGTTGGGGACATAGATTTCCAGCAGGTCGAACATACTACGAGCACCAGACCGCTCGATCATCGTCCGATCGATGCTGGTAATGGAGGCGGGCATGCGGCGGGTGGCGGTTGGCGTCAGGGTGGCGGCACCATCCAGCTTCACCTGCATCAGTTGCGTCAGATCCATCTGCAACAACTCATCACCCGTTGCTGCGGCGAAGGCGCCAACGGGGAGCAGCAAACAGCTCCCCAGCCAGAGGGCATTCCTCATCATCATCACCCCGCTCCTGGAATTGGCTCGACATCCATGTCTTGGTTATAGCTCACAGTACCGATTGTCGCCGGGTTTGGGCAGGGAGTGAGCAGGAGGCTGTGATCGGTGTTGGATTGGGAAAACAAAATAGTGATATGCCAAGCCCCCTTACCCTCCCATGGGCCCCTGAATTTGAGCTGGCTCGCGCTCTGTCATCACCACAGAAGCTTGTTGATCCTCTTTCCTCTATAAGTAACTGTATGACAGAAAATATGTGTCGATGGAGCGCCCGTTGAATAGTTCACGAGACCCCATGAGGGTGACACCGCATACGCGGAAGATGAATTAATGGAAGAAGGTCGTCGACCGTCATCGTTCGACCTGATGCGGTACTGGATCCCAGTGTCGCTGCTATTTTTTTGTCTGTACGGCGTGGCCGACGGGGACATTTCGCTGGAAAAGCTCAAGGCCGCCTATGTCTATAACTTCCTGAAGTTCACCGTCTGGCCGGCTGAAAGCTCGCCGAACATGCCACTACAACTATGCCTCGGTAATGCCGATGAGACCCTGCGTCGGGCCTTTGCCACACTCAACGGCCAGTCTGTCAATGGCCGAAAAATTCTGGTTCGGGACTCCCCGATCAAGGCGGAGGCAGTTGGTTGTCACGTCTATTACTTACGTCAGGGGGGGGCACCAGTCGCTTTGCGCTCATTAGCCGCTCACCGCCCGGAACTGCTGACCATAGGGGACGATGAGGAGTTCATCGCACAAGGGGGCATCATAGGGCTGCGCGAGGTCGATGGCCGCCTGCAGTTTGATATCAATCTGGCCATGATTAAGCAGGGGCATTATCAGATCAGCTCCCAACTGCTTCAATTGGCCCGTAATTCGCGGATGACACCATGATGAGCCTTAAATTCTGGCAACGTAGTTCTCTGTCCCGCAAGGTCGCCACCCTGGTGGTCTTGATCTGCATACTGACGCTCAGTCTCTTCTCCGTCGCCTTCCTATCCCAGCAATACAGCCTGCTACGCAATCAGTCCAAAACCGCGCTTGAGGCCCTGTCTCGCAGTGTGGCGTTCAACAGCGCCGCCGCAGTCACCTTTCTCGATGCGGAGTCGGCCCGACAGACGTTGCAGTCGCTACAGTACTCGCCAGAGGTCGTCCGGGCGAGCATCACTCTCAACAGCGGAAAACTACTCGCCCGTTACCAATACGGTCACCAAGATAATGACACCCAGGATCTAGTGCTGAAAACCCCGATCGAAGTGCAGGGTGAGCGTCTCGCCGAGCTGGAAATTCACGCTCAGATGACCCCCATTCATGCCCTGATGCGCCAGACCTTGTTGATCGGCCTGATGCTCGCCGGATTCGCCCTGCTGGGGGCCAGCTGGTTAGCCCGGTTGTCGGGCAACATACTGACGCGCCCCCTGATCCGACTGGCCGAGGTTGCCAACACCATAGCCCAGGAAAAGAATTACTCGCTGCGGGCCGAGCTCGGTAACCATCAGGACGAAACCCGTCAATTAGCCAAATGCTTTAACGACATGCTGGCACAGATCGACGAGCGGGATCGCGATCTGGAGAAACACCGCAACCATCTCGAGCAGATCGTCGATTTGCGGACCTTCGACCTGATCCAGGCGCGGGATGCAGCCCAATCCGCCAACCGGGCCAAGAGCGAATTCCTGGCGATGATGAGCCATGAGATCCGCACCCCCCTCAACGGCATCATCGGCATGACAGATCTCCTCAGCGCCACGACATTGGATGAGAAGCAGCGGCGCTTCGTGCGCATCGTGCGGCGCTCGGGGGAAGACCTGCTGACCATCATCAATGACATTCTCGACTTCTCGAAGATCGAGGCGGGCAAGCTGGAGCTGGAACGCAGCTCTTTCAACCTGAACCTGCTGCTAGAGGATCTGGTCGAGCGCTTTGCCCCGGTTGCCCACGGCAAAGGGCTGGAAATCCTCTGCTCTCCACCCACCCATGCGGTTCATCTGCTCGGCGACAGCAAGCGATTGAGTCAGGTGTTGACCAATCTGGTCGGTAACGCGATCAAATTCACCGAACGCGGCGAGGTGGTGGTGCGCGTCGATCTGCTCGAACAGAACCAGGAGCAGATGACCTGCCGCTTCTCGGTCAAGGATACCGGCATCGGCATCCCGCCTGAGCGGCAGGACAAACTGTTTCAAGCCTTCAGTCAGGCAGACAGCTCCACCACCCGGCGCTTCGGCGGCACAGGCCTCGGCCTGGCGATATCCCAACGGTTGGTGCAGATGATGCAGGGCAAGATTGAGCTGACCAGTGATGGCAACGACGGCAGTGAGTTCTTCTTCACCCTGACCCTGCCACTGGAAAAGAGTTACCGCGTCCCCGTGAAGTCTCGCCAGTTTGACCAACTCAAGGTGCTGGTGGTCGATGACAACACGACCAACCTGGAGATCCTGACTCACCAACTGACCGCCTGGCACTGCCAGATCGCTCTGGCCCAGAGCGTCAGCCAGGCCATGACCCTGCTCAAGCAGGCTCAGGTAGTTAACAGTCCATTCGACATGCTGCTCACCGACATGATGATGCCAGATGAAGATGGCTTGGGATTGGTTGGCCGGGTACAAAATGATCCCTCGCTGGCCCAGATGCCCATCATCATCCTCAGCTCATCAGGGAACGCCCTACCCCGCACCGGTTGGCAACAGAGCGGTAACTGCCAGAACCTGACCAAACCAGTTCGGCAATCCGATCTCTACAACGCCATGGTACAAGGGCTCCAGCAACCGAAAGAGAACCCGCAACCAGTCTCAAGCCACCATTCAGGGCAACAGGCGCTCCAGCTGGTGGGCCGCGTGCTACTGGCCGAAGACAACCTGGTCAACCAGGAGGTCGCGCTGGCCATGCTGGATAATCTGGGTCTCAGCTATGAGACGGTGACCAACGGTGCCGATGCCCTCGATATACTGCAACGGCAACACTTCGATCTGATCCTGATGGATTGTCAGATGCCGACCATGGATGGCTTCCAGGCGACCATGGCCATCCGGCAGAGTGAACAGGGAACCAACCAGCACATTCCAATCATGGCATTAACGGCCAACGCCGTTTCCGGGGATCGGGAACGCTGCCTGGCCTGCGGCATGGACGATTATCTCTCCAAACCCTTCACCCAGGAACAACTGACCACCATGCTGGCCGAATGGCTGCCGAGTGCCGAAGCGCCACAGGTTGACGTCACCGAGGAGGCAGAAACAGCGACAGCTCAGGAGACGATTTATCATGAGCTGGATCCGCGGGCTATCGAGAATCTGCGGGCCTTGCGCGCAGGTCTGTTACTCAAGGTGCTGGATATCTGGCTGGAAGAGTCACCCAGGCTTCTGAGTCAAATCCAGCAGTCGGTGGCCGAACCCGACTTCCCTGTGCTGCTACGGGCCGCTCATTCGTTGAAGAACAGTGCCGCTAATTTGGGAGCTCGCCGCTTGGCGCAACTCTGCCTGCAGATGGAGCAGAAAGCGCGACAAGAAAATCCACACGAGTTACCGAATTTACTGGCCGAGATTGAGAGTCTCTTTATGATCACTAAGGATGAGATTGCGCGTCTGCGCCA
>JAGOXX010000189.1 GCA_018059485.1 Aeromonadaceae bacterium
ATGTTGGCCGCCCCCCGTTGCAGCTGCATCGGCTGCCCCGGCGTGGTGCGCGTCCCCTCGGGGAAGATCAGCAAGGTTCCTCCCGCCGCCAGCTGCTGATCGCACAGCGGCAGCAACCGCTCCGGCGCCACATTCGGCAGATAGCCGGCGGCCCGCACCACCCCAGCCACAAAGGGGTTACGCCACAGGGCCTGCTTGACGATGCAATCACAGCGTGGCAGCACCGAGGCCAGCAACACGTAGTCGAGCAGACTCGGATGGTTGGCCACCAGCAGGCACCCCTCATCCTGTTGCAGCCGTTCGGCGCCGTCGATCCGGTAGCTCATGACCCCCAGAGCCGACATCAGCCGTAAAAACAGGCGGAAGCAACAGCGGATAGCCGCCTGAGCCCGACGTTGACGCACCGCAGCCTCACGACAGACGAGCCACAACAGGGGGAACCAGATCAGCGACAACCCCAGGGCTCCAAGGCCAAACGAGCCGAAGCTAATGGCGGTACCCACCAGGCGCCCGAGACGATTCACTCTGCCGCGCATGACCAGAGATGCCCCCCGACCGAGCTAGGCAGGCAGACGGATGTCGCATCCTGCAAGCGGCTGCGCCAGAAGGTCAACGCCTGATTGAGCCCGGACGATGAGGAGGCTTCACGGCCCAGATAACGCCACTGACTGCCTGGGGCCAACACAACAGCCACCGCATGAGGCGGTTCACACTCAGCAACCCAGGGGCGATAGAACTCCGGCAGGGAGCCTTCGAAATAGAGCAGCAGTACCGGACCCGAGACAGCTTGCAGTGTCGCACAGGCCTCCACCAGGCCGGCATGAAAACTATCGACACCCGCCGCCAGCGATGAGGCAGGCAACGGCTGCTGACCAACTATGGTCGTGAGCCCGGCCACCGTATTGTGAACCGACATGGAGAAATCGGTCGGAGACAAGGGCTGTTGCTGGATCAGCTTCTGCAACAGGGTGAAGGTGCGGGCCAGCTCGCCATGGCGGCTGACACAGAGCAGATGCCGCGGTTGCCACTGGGCGATAAGCTGCAGCCCCAGTTGCACTGCCAGGCGGGCTGACTGGCTCATGCGCCGGGCGGTCATGGCCGGGATCAAGGGGGTTGCCGGAAGCGAGGCAGTCTCTGGCCAGAGGAGATCCTCACTCCACTGCTGCCAACGCTCGCCGGAGTCCAATCCAGGAGCTAACGCCTGTATATCCAACAGAGAAAACGAAACCGCCATGATCCTCTCTTCATCATCCATAACGAGCATTGGCCGCTGCCAGATGTTGCCATTTTTTGTGAAAGATAACATAGGGTTAATGTCGCATTAACAGCCCAGCCATATTCACGTAAAATCCATGTTATTCAATCGGATAGACTTACATGTTTTCATCGTTAACTAAAGCCAAATAGTGGAAAGATGCGAGCAACTTCACCACTAACAAGCAAAAACTCTAATTGTCCCGATAAGAGACCATAAACCGCTACAATCGGCGCTAGGCATGCTGGTATCATCAAGTGTGTCTGCTGAAAATAACATGCTGTTTATCAAAAAGATTTTCATCCAGGAAGGAATCATCAATGAAGGATTATCTCGCACATTTACTCGTGGTCAGCGTTCTGCTGATTGGTGGCTGTGCCACCATGACCACAACGGGCATCAAGAATGTTGAAAAAGAAACCATCACCCAGACCCTGACTCAGACCCAAGTCGAGAAGGCCATTCTCACCGCTGGCACAAAACGCGACTGGCAGATGAAGGTCATCTCTCCGGGGTTGATTCGCGGTGATCTGACGGTGCGCACCCACCAGGCCAGTATCGATATCCGCTACAACGAGCACGACTTCTCCATCGCGTATGTCAGCAGCAGCGGGCTGGATGCCGACGGCAAGGGCAATATTCATCGCAGCTACAACAAGTGGATTACCCTGCTGGATCGAACCATCCAGAAAGAGCTCTCTCTGATCCAGAATCCCTAATCCAGTACAGAACCTCTGTCGCATCACCCAAGGAGTCATCGTTGTCTCAGATCACCTCAGGCCCAGTGTTGTCTGCTCTGGATGCCATCACGGAGGCTCAGAAAATTGCCTTCGCCCCCATCCTGTTTCAAACGGCCTGGAGCCTGCGTGAGACCGGCCTGCTCGCCTTCTTCGATCAACACCCGGAGGGGGCCTCCGCCGAAATGGCTGCAGCCGCCTGTGATATAACCCCTTACGCCGCGGGCGTACTGCTCGATATGGGCGTCAGTGGTGCCATCATCCACACGCACACCAATGGCTACTGCCTGAGCAAGGTCGGCCACTTCCTACTGCACGACAAGATGACGCGCATCAATATGGAGTTTACCCAGAACGTCTGTTATCAGGCGATGGGCCATCTGCTGGAGTCGATCCGAGAGGAAAAACCGGCCGGACTCGCGGTGTTTGGCGATTGGGCGACCATCTACCCGGCGCTGAGTCAGCTACCGGAACCAGCCAAAACCAGCTGGTTCGACTTCGACCACTTCTATTCGGATAGAGCCTTTGCCGCCGCACTGCCCCATATCCTCGCGCTCAAGCCCCACCATCTCTACGATGTCGGTGGTAACACGGGCAAGTGGGCTCTCACCTGTGCCAAGGCCGATCCGTCGTTACAGGTGACGCTGCTGGATCTGCCCCAGCAGTTGGCGCTAGCCCAGCAAAATATTGATGCCGCTGGCGTGAGCGACAGGGTCCGGGGACACGCCGTCGATCTGCTACAGGCCACAAGTCTGCCGGGCGAAGCCGATATCTGGTGGATGAGCCAATTCCTCGACTGCTTCAGTCTGGAGCAGATCACCGCAATCCTGACGCTGATCCGCCACAGCA
>JAGOXX010000190.1 GCA_018059485.1 Aeromonadaceae bacterium
GTGCGCGCGGGCTATGCGGCAGAACCACGGGTTGCGCCGGAGCCCGGCGTTGACTCATAGAAACGGAGGCCGCCCCAGCTTCTCTGACTGCTCGCAACAGATCACTGGCAATGCTCTCCAGATGCTGTCGAACGCCCAGCTTTGCCTTGGCAAAAACGGCCACGGCCCCTGCCGCCAACGCATCCAGGGTCAACGCAGCCCCCTTTTCCGTCAACGATGAACAAATCACCACAGGTGTGGGATGGGTTGCCATGATTTGTCGCAAAAAGGTCAGACCATCCATGCGCGGCATCTCCATGTCGAGCAAGATGACATCGGGCCACTGCAGCTCCATCTTGGGTAGCGCACTGAGAGGATCGGCGGCTGCGCCCAACAATTGCAAATCCGGCTGCCCCTGAATGACCTCCGCCATAAACTGCCGAACCAGAGCCGAGTCATCGACCACAAAGATGCGCGTCTTGGCTACCATATTCCCTCCTCGTAATCGGGGTGTTGTGGATCTCCCAGACGTTGCCACCAAAATCGGCCGTTTTGGGTATCAACCAACAGCTTACGGTGATACTGACCTCCAGTTTCCTGATATCGAAGACGCAATCCTCGTTGGGTAAGCGCCTGCTGTAGATAAAGGATATTTTTGTAACCCACACTCATCTGATACTCGCTAGCTGAATAAAACTGCGAACTACCTCCAACCAGAGCAAGCTGAAAATCTTCCGTGCGGGCGAGCAACTGTTCCGCATCGGCTTGCCAGCGAGCCAGCACAGCATCGCCATAGCGCAAACTCCCCTCTTCACCCAATGGCGCGGTTGGTAACATCACATGCGAGACCAACATGCTCTGCTTTTCTGGTAACCAAGCGATGAGCGAAACGCAGGAGCCAAGAACGGTCGAAACCGGCTCTTCGCTCTGCCCCCAAAAATAGCCACCGGGCCCCAAATAGAGAGTCATACCCCTGACTCATGGTAATAAACAGCAGAGCCACAGGAGGTCACCGGTAGATCCAGTCCATAGAGACTTTCCGAATGACCAATGAACAATCCCCCCCCTTTCTTCAATCGAGACAGGACATTTTCAACAATGGCTTTTTTGCCGCTGGTATCAAAATAGATCAGGATATTACGCAAGAAGATCAGATCGAATGTCGGCAGATCCGCTGGCAAGCGAGCATTGAGATTGATACAACGAAAGGAAACATTCGTCTGTAATTCAGGTTTGACCTGCAGCAAGCCATCCAGCTCGCCAACCCCTTTCAAACAATAGCGCTTGAGATATTCCGGTGGGATGGCTTGAGCTCTACTCATGGGATAGATGCCGACGCTGGCAGTTTCCAGGGCGTGTCGACACAGATCCGAGCCAAGAAGGCTCCAATTGTTCCGCCCAGGTAACAACTCATGCAACAACATAGCGATGGAGTAAACCTCCTCTCCCGAGGAGCAAGCCGCACTCCATATCCGTAGAGGACGAGAATCCCAATCCGCCAAAACCGCACGTAAAAACTGGAAGTGGGGCTCCTCCCGGAAAAAAAACGTCTCGTTGGTCGTTAGTAAGTCAACGGCTAACCGACGTTCATCCTGATGCCCAGGGTCACTCAGCAAGTGAACATATTCACTGAAATTGCGGCAGCCGAGCGCCTTGAGTCGCTTCATCAGACGCCCGGCAACCAGTTGCTTCTTATGATCAGCCATGATGATGCCCGAAACTTGGCGCATCAGGGTCTGGACCTGGCTGAATTCGGTATCGCTCAGTTGCGGCAATTCCATCGTGATTACCCCGTCAGTGCGACATCCATGACCTCTTCTGCAGGCATCAATTCGTGCAGATCCAGCAGTCTGTCTACCTTCAGAATGATCAAGAACCCCAGCTCCCTGCGTGCCATACCGAGAATGAAATCGCTACGAATGACAGTGCCGAGCCCTGGTGGCGGCTCGATCTGCGAAGGCTCAATATCCAGGACCTCGTCCACCGCATCGACCACCAACCCCACCAGATGAGTGGCATCATCACAGGGTAACTCGAGGATGATGATGCAAGTTCGCTTGCCCAACTGGGTTGCCCCCGAGCCAAAGCGCGCCGACAGATCGACCACCGGCACCACATTGCCGCGCAGATTAATAACCCCCAGCACATAGCTGGGCATCATGGGTACGGCCGTCAGGTGGCCATACTCGATGATCTCGCGCACCCGGTTAATCGGCAGGGCCAATGCGACCCCCATACAATGAAACGAGAGATTCTGCCCGGCCCCGCGCTCGGGGAGTTCACCACCAGAGGGTAATGCCATCAGATCATTCATGTGGCACCCCCTAGAATTGGACAAAACGACCATCGCCAGCGCCTGCACGCAGCTGGGCAGGAACGGTCAACTTCACATTGTCACGTACAGCGGAGGAGGCCTTCGATTGCGCACTTCTGCCTCCTTGGCGTTTATCCTCGCCACCGACATGAAAATATCCGATTAACTCCGTCAGTTGCGAAGCTTGGGCATTCATCTCTTCCGCGGTAGCCGCCAACTCCTCGGAGGAAGCTGCACTCTGCTGGGTAATCTGATTCAGCTGATTCATCGCCACATTGATCTGGCCGACTCCGGTTGTCTGCTCTTGCGAGGCCGCCGTAATCTCTTGAACCAGATCGGAGGTGCGTTGGATATCCGGAACCAACTGTTCAAACAGAGCTCCGGCTTGTTCAGCCAAAGAGACACTGTTGCTAGCGACTTCACCAATCTCCTGTGCGGCAACCTGGCTCCGCTCCGCTAATTTACGAACCTCAGCGGCAACGACAGCAAAACCCTTGCCATGATCACCGGCTCGAGCCGCCTCAATGGCAGCATTCAGAGCCAGCA
>JAGOXX010000191.1 GCA_018059485.1 Aeromonadaceae bacterium
TCCTCTGCCACAGGCGAGCAGGCCAGCCGCGGCGCTACCCGTGAAGGCCGTGGCCTCGACCAAGCCGTCGGCTGCTCCGGCTGTGCCGATCCGGGAGCCCCAATATCAGTCGGCGACCCTGCGCAATCCGGCGCCGAGCTATCCGCCGTTATCCCGCCGATTTGGCGAGCAGGGCTCGGTGATGCTGCGCGTGTTGGTCTCTGCAACCGGTGAACCCCTGCAGGTTGAGCTGCTAAGCAGCAGCGGTTATGCACGGTTGGATGCGGCGGCACGCAAGATGGTTGCTAAGTGGAGCTTTATTCCGGCGCAACAAGGTCAAGAAAAGATTCAGGCCTGGGTACGAGTTCCCGTGGTCTTTCAATTGAGGAGAAAAACATGAGTGATGCAATGGATCCGGGGGCTATGGGCATTGCCCATCTGCTGAGTCAGAGCAGTGGTGTCGGGTTGGTGCCTCTGGTTCTGCTGGTCTTGATGTCGGTCGGGAGTTGCTACTATCTGGTGTTGAAAAGCTGGATTGGCTGTCAGGAGAAGCGACTGGGGCGGCAATTCCTGAGCCGTTTCTGGCAGAGTCGTCATCTGCATGAGGTCGAGCAGCAGCTGCAACAACGGCCGCCGCAGGAGGCCTATGGACGTCTGGCTGCCGCTGCTTTCGGCGCCAAGGCGCAACTGAGCCAACGCACGGGTGAAGCGGGTCTGTTGATCCTGGGGCCTGCGGATGAGTTCCTGCTGCGGGCTCTGCGACAGGCCATCAGTCGCGAGCGGTTGCGGCTGGAGGCGGGTCTGACATTTCTGGCCTCTGTCGGCTCGGCGGCACCCTTTGTTGGCTTGTTCGGTACCGTCTGGGGCATCTATCACGCCCTGCTGGTCATAGGTGCTGCCGGGCAGAGCAGCCTGGACAAGGTGGCCGGCCCCGTCGGTGAAGCCCTGATCATGACAGGGTTTGGTCTGGCGGTGGCCCTGCCGGCCGTGCTCATCTATAACCTGTTCGTGCGCCTTAACCGGGTAAAACTGGCGGCTCTTGATGGGTTTGCCCATGACCTGTTTGCCCTGCTGACCACGGGATCCGGTGTGTTGGCAAACCAGACGGGCCAGGTTGCTGCGGCTGAGACGATGCACACCGCACCGGAGGTGGCGTGATGGCTTTTGGTCGTTTATCGGATGAGGGGGATGATCAGCCGCTATCGGATATCAATATGATCCCGATGATCGATGTCATGCTGGTCTTGCTGATAGTCTTCATGATCACGGCTCCTTTGTTGACCGATGCCATCAAGCTGGATCTCCCGGAGGCTAGCAGTCAGCGCAATGAGCCCAAGCCGGCCGACATCTCGCTGTCGATCACGGCCGATGGGACTCTGCACTGGAACGGAAAGCCGTGCAGTGAGGCCGAGCTGGCGGAGCTGATGGCTCAGACGGCCAAGAGCCAGCCGCTGCCCGAGCTGCAGTTGCGTGTGGATCGGCAGGTTGATTATGGGCGGGTTGCCAGCGTGATGGCCATGGCCTCGCAGCAGGGGCTGCACAAGTTGGCCTTTGTCAGTCAGCCCGAAGCGGGTCATTGAGCCGTGGTTGTAGGGGGTGAGGGGGACAGACCTGGTTCAACCCCCGAACTCCAACCCTGAAACCGATTGCAATGCGCCATGCTCTGGCGTCTAATCGCCGCTGTTTTAATCTTTACCCCGGGTATTTGCCGATGACTGCGACCAACCAACCACCCTCTTCGCTGTTTCATTTGACGTGGCCGTTGTTCATCGACCTGGCGTTTCACTTCCTGACCGGTGCCTTGAATACCTTCATGGTCGGGCAAGTCTCCTATCAGTCGGTGGCCGCATTGGCGGTCGGTAACCAGATCCTCGATCTCTGTATTACGCTGTTCAACTTCATCGGTATCGGCTCCAGCGTCGTGATTGCCCAATATCTGGGGGCGGGCGATAAGCGGATGACCCGTCGGGTCGTACACACGGCCATTGGCTTCAATCTGCTGGTGGGTCTGGTGACCGCTCTGGTGGTGATCTTCGGGGCGGATGGCTTGCTGCACCTGATGAATATGCCGGAGAACCTGATGAAGGAGGGGCATATCTATCTGACGGTGATCGGTCTGTGTCTGTTACCAGAGGCGGCCGCTCTGTGCATGGCGGCAGCCCTGCGAGCCCACGGTCATACCCGGGAGGCCATGTATGTCACTCTGATGGCTAACATCATCACCTTCGCTGGCAATGCCTTGCTGCTGTTCGGCTACTTCGGCCTGCCGAAGATGGGGGTTGCCGGTGTGGCCTGGAGTACTGTGGTCGGTCGTTTGGTGGCATTGGCCCTGCTGGTCTATCTGTTGCAGAAGCGTACCGGCATCCGTCTGGTGTTCCGTCAGCTGTTCCAGTGGCAACGGGAGGTGTTGGGCAAAATCATGCATATCGGTTTGCCCGCGGCCGGCGAGAACCTCTCCTGGATGCTGCAGTTCATGGTGGTGACTTCGTTCGTCGCCCTGATGGGCGACAAGGCGCTGGCGACCCAATCCTTCTTCTTCCAGATCTGTCTGTTCATTCTGCTGTTTGGTCTCTCCATTGGTCTGGGTACCGAGATCCTGATTGGTCACATGGTGGGGGCTGGCAAGTTCGAGGTTGCTTACCGCCAACTGCTGCACAGTCTGAAGCTGGGCTTGCTGGTGACGGCCATTGTGGTGGTGCCGATGGCATTCGGCGGTGGCCACTATCTGATGAGCCTGTTTACCGACGATGCCGATATAGTGGCGATGGCGACCCAGCTGTTCTTCGTCAGTCTGCTGCTGGAGCCGGGACGCACCTTCAATATCGTGGTGATCAACTCGCTGCGCGCCACTGGGGATGC
>JAGOXX010000192.1 GCA_018059485.1 Aeromonadaceae bacterium
TCGGTGACGACGGCGAGCCCTATCCCCTGGCCCGGGGAGCTGTCGGCCCTGACGCCGCGCTGGAAGATCTGCTGCGACTTGCCGGGGGCGATGCCGGGGCCGTCATCCTCCACCACGATGAGCAGGCCGTTGTCCTGGTGGCCGACATGGACCCGGATCTCGCTGATGGCGAACTTGCAGGCGTTGTCGAGCAGGTTGCCCATCAACTCCATCAGATCGCCCTGCTCGCCGTGGAAGAAGACATCGTCATCGAACTGGAAGCCGGTCTGCAGCTTCTTGTGGCGATAGACCTTGGCGAGGCTGGCCAGCAGCTTCTCGATGAGCGGTACCGGCTCGGTGCCCTTGCTCGCGAGGCGCTTGCGACCCGTGACGGCGCGGCGCAGCTGGTACTGGATGATCTGATCCATGGTGGTGATCTGTTCGCTGATGTTGTCATGGATGTCGTGGCCGAGCTTGAGCTCCTGTGCGGTGATCTGGATCAGGGCCAGCCGGGTCTTCAAACTGTGGGCGAGATCGTTGAGCGCATGCTGATAGCGCTGGGTCTGCTGGCGCTCGTTTTCCAGCAACTGGTTGACGGATTCGGTCAGCGGCGTCAGCTCCCGCTCGTAGTCCTTGGAGAGCGCCTCCCGCGTGCCGGCACGGATCTCGTCTATCTGCCGCGCCATGGTGCGCAGGGAAGAGAGGCTCCAGAAGCTGGTGAGCAGCAGCAGGGCGCCGAGCAGGCTGTAGGCGAGCAAGGCCTGGCGAATGCACCGGTAGAGATAGTCCCGGGTCTGGGCCTGGTAGCGCTTGGCGGAATCGACCATCACCACGTAGTAGGTCGTGGGGCCGTCGCCGTGGTTGCGCAGGAAGCGCAGGCTGTAGATGAAGTAGCTCTCGCCATTCTTGATGGTGTGCAGCTTGAAGAAATAGTCCTGATCCAGGCCCCCAAGGTACTTCATCAGATCCCGGCAGATGGTCTCCTTGATGGTGATCACCTCGGGCATGTGCAGGCTGGACCAGCTCAACTCTCCATCGGAGCGGCAGATCAGGGTGTCGAGATTGGGGTCGATGGCATCCGGGGTCAGGCCGCCGAGATCCGTGATGGCGTGGGGCTCCGGCTGCTTGGAGGAGAACAGCTTGGAGAGGTTCTCCTGCATGCGGATGCTGGCTTTCTGGGCCTGCTCCTCGGCGTGGCCGAGGTAGAGGATATAGACGGAGAAGGCCATGATGAGCGCGATGACCAGCATGGCGCTCATCATCAGCTTGAGGTGCAGCGAGCGACGGATCAGTGTCATGGGGTGCAGCATGGCAAGGGGCATCAACTGCAGGAGAGGTTGAAGATGTAACCCTGCCGGCGGATGGTGGAAATGGGCTGGATGAGCCCCTCCGGATCCAGCTTCTTGCGCAGTCGGCTCACCATCACCTCTATGGTGTTGGGATCCCCTTCGCCATCTCCGTAGAGCTGGTCCAGCAGTTGCTGCTTGGAGACCACCTGGCGGGCGTTGCGCATCAGGTACTCCAGGATCAGATACTCGAAGCTGGTGAGCACGGTGACTTCGCCGGCGATGGTCAGCTCCTTGCGGGAGAGATCCAGCTCGTAGTCACCCGCCTTCACCCTGGGGGAGATGAAACCGGCGCTGCGGCGCACCAGGGCATTGAGGCGGGCCAGCAGCTCGTCCTTCTGGAAGGGCTTGACCAGGTAGTCATCGGCACCGGCTTCCAGCCCTTCCACCTTGTCCTGCCAGTTGCCCCGCGCGGTCAACACTATGATGGGGAAGGGGATCTGCTGCTCGCGCAGGCGGCTGATGAGCTGCAGGCCGTCCATGTCCGGCAGGCCGAGATCGATGATGGCCACGTCGATGGGGTAGTCGGTCGCATAGTGCAGCGCCACCTGGGCGTTGTCCGTGCTGTGAACCTGATTCTGGGCCTCGGTCAACAGCGTGGAGAGGTGGTGATTGAGCAGCTTGTCGTCTTCGACCAGTAGGATTTTCATAAGATGCATGATGATAAGGGTCCAGGCTGTCAATTAGAGGGTCAAGAAGAGGGCGAGTCAATCCGGATCCTACCTGACCCCGCTGTATCGGGACTGAATCATGCCTGCCTTTGTTTCCATCCCCGTCCTTGCATCGGCAGCCATGCCTTTCGAGCTTCATCGTGATCAATGCCATCGAATCAGATTGGGACTGTTGGGGTTCCATTGGTGACTACTTGCGACTGTTCTGATCGCATAGGTGGGTATGGAAACTCGTTGTACTGTTGCAGCAGTGCTCGTCGTTACAACTTGGTACCCGTCATCCTGGACTACAGATGTGTAATTGTTAATATATGAATAAATTCAGTTTTATTTCTTTTCCCGGGCGAGCGAGTGCAACTTCTGGGGATGTGCAAAGAAGTATATTGCGCGGAAAAAGTCGGCAGGTCGAATTAGTGGCTTTTTTGAAGAGCTACCGTACGAGAGGTTTTCTGCGGTTTTGACTATGCATCCCTGCGCCAAACGAGATAGAATCTGACCCAAAATCGGGTTTGGGGCTCTCGGTTGCCCAAGATGTGTACAATGTCGCCGCTAGGAATCCTTGGCCGAGTAATGTGATGTAACGCCATTGTGAGACATCCACAACAAATAGAAGAAGCTGGAGGAGTTGATGACCAACAGCGAGCACAATCAGGTTAAAAGCAGCATATTGGGAGCTGTAACCTAGGGGCGGTAGCGTAATCATTTATCGAGCCTGTAAATCCAATTGTGTAACCGCCCACGAATAAGTAACTTTTTCAAAAGGATACCTTCGTGGGTAAGCAAATGGACCAAGACAAACTCAAAGCACTGGCCGCTGAGCTGGCCAAAGACATC
>JAGOXX010000193.1 GCA_018059485.1 Aeromonadaceae bacterium
ACCCCATCGACAACCTGCAACACGCGATCCCCGCTCAGACCACGGATCACCGGATCTTGTGCGCCGGGGCGACTGCCGCCGATATTCTCGATGTTGCTCTCGTATTTGAGACTTTCGACGACAGAGTCGACTTGGCGAGTCTCGATCTCTTCGCGTTTAACGAGAGCAACCTGGCGTTGCTGCTGTTCAACAGGCTTCTTGTCTCGGGTTGCTGAAACGGTCACGAGTTCCAGCGTGTGTGACTCTTCTTCGGCCGCTTGCACGTGAGCCGATGCGGTGATTACAGCACAGACAGCCATTGCCACCTTGGACAAATTGTTCACATTTGACTCCTTTCCCATGATTTTTTGCAGAAAACGGGCAAAAGAGTAAATCGCTCAAATTACAATTGCAAACGATTCTCATTTGTAATCTGCCAATTGCTTGGGTACTATCCGCACCATAAGAGTCGAGCGTGGAACCATGCGCCAACAGCGGTAAGGGAGAGTTTCAGAGATGCAAAAAAAGAAGATCTGGTTAGCCGCCACCGCGTCTGTGGGGATCCACATCGGACTTCTGGCATTGTTATCGCAAGCTCAGGCGATGCCCAAGGTAGCGCCATCTGCACAGCCGGTTACAATTTCCATTGTGCTGAATACGACGGCCAATCCGGTGGCCCAACCGCAGCAACCACAGATCCAGAAAAGCCAGATTGCTCCCACCCCGACGCCTGACAAACCAGCCATTGTCAAAACGAGTGATCGGGCTAAAAAGCCCGCCGCGAAACCAGCAAAAGCTCAACCGACGCCCCAACAACCGGCAAGGGCGAAGCCACGCTATACAGCGCCTCCTCAGACGTCGAATACCATAGCAACGACAAAATCAGCGACGACAGCAACGCCTGGTAAGGCTCCCATAGCTTCTCATCGCCCGGTCGCTTCGGCACATGAGCACTATCCGGCCCGCTATCGAGGGCCGCAACCAGCACCAAACTATCCGCGCATGGCCCGCCGTCGCGGCCTCGAGGGCACCTGCGTCATCGAGGTATTGATGGATACTCAAGGCGAGGTCATCACTCTGGCACTCAAGCAGAGCACGGGCCACACCATCCTGGATCAGGCGGCTCTGGCGGCTGTGAAAGATTGGAAATTTATCGCGCCAAGCGGCATCGCTGGCGCCAGTAAGGCACTGGTTCCCGTCCGTTTCGCACTGACTTGAACATTCCGATCACCGTTATTTACCGTGCTGGCAAAGCCAGCCATTCATCCCAGACCGATGGAGACATCATGAAGAAAACTCTCATTGCACTGCTGGCTCTGCTGCCAGCCCTGTCGTTACACGCTGAACCATCCGGCAGTGCCCCACGAATTGTCAGTGCCGGAGCTGGCATCACGGATCTCATTCTGAAACTTGGCAGCGGCAATCAACTGGTCGCTGTCGATTCCACCAGCCGATTACCCCATGAGATGAAACTGCCCGTCGTTGGTTATCATCGGCAGTTAGCGAGTGAGGGACTGTTATCCCTTAAACCGACGCTGCTGGTTGGCAGCGATGAGATGGGACCTGAGACCACATTGCAGCAATTGCAGCAGGCTGGAGTCCATGTCGAGCGCCTCTCAAGCCGAGCCGATGTGGCAACCCTGCAGCGCAATATCGAGACGCTGGGCAAGCTGCTGGACAAAACCAGCGCTGCTGGCGAACTCCAACAGCATGTCAGAAACCAGGTCTCATCATTGCAAGAGGGAGCCAAGGGGCTCAGTAAGCCGCCGCGCCTCCTCTATCTGATGATTCATCCGGGCCGTCCAGCCATGGTGGCCGGTGGCAATACCGCCGCCTCGACCTTGATCACCCTGGCTGGCGGTGAAAACCCTGCGGCTAGCCTGACCAACTACCAACTGCTGAATCTGGAATCCCTGTTGGCCATGAAACCCGATGGCCTGTTGGTCAGCCAGCGTAGCCTGCAGCAGGATCCGCAGTTGCTCGAGCACGCCCTGCCGCAGATCGTCAATCATCCGGATCTGCAGAAGCTGCCTCTCTATCCAGTCTCAGGGCAAGCGTTGATCGCAGGCCTCAACCTCGGCACCTTGCAAGCTGCGCAGGAGCTGCAACAACAGCTGCTAACCGCCGGCCAGGAGCACTAGACCGATGCGACTCCCCATGCACTGGTCGCTGTCGCTACTGGCAACACCTCTGCTATTGCTAGCCCTGCTGTCACTACTCAGCGGTGCCATGCCATTAACCCTCACAGAGATTTGGCTGACACTCTGGGGTCAGGGCGACCTGACCCATCAGTTGGTGATTTGGCAGATCCGTCTGCCTCGCAGCCTAATGGCCATGGCGGTTGGAGCCCTGCTGGCTCTGAGCGGTGCCGTGCTGCAAGGGCTGTTTCGCAATCCGCTGGCTGATCCGGGCATCATAGGGGTCAGTGGCGGCGCCGCCCTCGGCGCCGGGTTGGCGATTGTGCTGTTACCTACCCTCGCCTTGCCCTGGTTAACCCTGGGATCCACCACATTTTTGGCCTTTATCGGTGGTATGTTGACCACGATTTTGGTCTACCGACTCGGGCGCAATGCGCTCGGAACCTCAATGGCCATGATGCTGCTGGCCGGCGTCGCGGTCGGTGCCATCGCCTTTTCGGTGCTGGGACTGCTCAACTATGTGGCCGACGATGAACAGCTGCGGGATCTCTCACTGTGGCAGATGGGGTCGCTGGCAGGAGCCAGCTGGCCTCGTGTCATCCTCACCAGCCTGATGGGGCTGTTGTTCTGGGGCTGGAGCCAACGCCAGGCCGGAGCGCTCAATGCCTTGCTACTGGGCGAGCCAGAGGCGAGAC
>JAGOXX010000194.1 GCA_018059485.1 Aeromonadaceae bacterium
GAAAACACGGCGGCTGCAGCGCAGCAATCAAGTGTCAGCAGCACCGACGGCCGCAACTTGGTCAACGAAACGCGGGGCTCCATTACCAGTCTGGCCAATGAGGTCGGTGAGGCCACCGAGGTCATCCACGAACTCAGCCGTCACGCCAACGACATCTCCAGCGTCTTGGGTACCATCCAGAGCATCGCCGAACAGACCAACTTGCTGGCGTTGAATGCGGCCATCGAGGCGGCTCGCGCCGGTGAACAGGGGCGCGGCTTTGCCGTGGTAGCCGATGAGGTGCGTGTACTCTCCAAGCGTACCCAGGCGTCGACCACCGAGATCCAGAGCACCATAGATACCCTGCAACGCACCACTCAGCAGGCAGTGGCGCTGATGGAGAAGAGTCAGGGTCTGGCCGCCCACAGTGTGGCCGATGCCGAGGCGGCCTCCCGGGCGCTCGACGAGATCACCCGGGCCGTGAGCCTCATCTCCGACATGTCGACGCAGATCGCCACAGCCGCCGAAGAGCAGACCAAGGTTACCGAAGAGATCACGGCCAACGTCACCGCCATCAAGGAGGTGGGCGATGAATTGGCCGAAGGGGCTCACAATGAGCAACAGGAATCACGTCGTCTGCAGGAACAGGCTGCCGACCTGAATGACAAGGTGGCCCGCTTCATCCTCTGAATTGCATCTCCGAAACCAACACAAAAGGGCTCCTGGTGAGCCCTTTTATCTACATCACAAAATCAAACTCTCGTTCACTTAGAACCAAAAACTGTCGCAACAAAGATGGCAGAGCCGCATGATAATTTTTATACTGAAAACACTTTTAGACATCTGGCCATAGAATGTTGACATCCACCCGTCCGCTGATGCCAATGACATACTCACCGCAAAATGGTCGAGACGGTGCCTCTGCGTGCCAGAAAAACCGGAAGCCTCTGGGCTGCCGATGGGTAGCATGGATCATTGCTCTGCTCATGCTACCGCTCGTATATGGACTCCTCCCGGCTTGCAAGCACGTTATGGTTGTTGGCTATAGGTTCGATTGCTCACGTATATCCGGCCTTTTGGTTAGGCTCATGCCCTGGCCATAATGGGCTATTCGCTCGCCTAGTCCTGATCGCCCTGGCGTGCTCTAAGGCACATCGAACGGATAAGGTTTTCTAGACGTCGGTTCGACCTGTTTGCCATCAACGATTCCATGCTTCGCAATCGTCAGGATTGGTGCTCGTTTAACAACCTGTCAGTGACAGGGTACGTGGCCTGGGTTTAACTCAGGCCGCTCCTATTTCGTAGCCAAAGTTTGGATCATAATCTTGCCCTCGAACCAGCAGCGCCCAGGCCATGCGCATCGTTTTGTTTGCCAATGCGACAGCAGCAATATTTTTGTTCCTCCGATTGCACAATTTTTGCAGCCATTGGCTCAGCCGGTCATCTTTGCTCTGAGCGGTTTTTAGTACAGCTCGGGCCCCATGGATCATCAGAGTACGCAAGTAGGTATCGCCCCGTTTGCTGATCCCCAATAACTTACATTTTCCCCCGCTACTGTGCTGGCCGGGAACCAATCCACACCAAGCGGCTGCATCCCGTCCGCGCGCAAACTGACGGCCATCGCCTATCGCCGCGATCAAGGCGGTTGCGGTGATAGGGCCAATGCCGCGTAATTGCTGTAAACGTTTGGCGCCCTCATGTTCTAGGGACAGTTTCTTGATAGCTTGGTCCTGCGAGCCAATCCGGTCATCTAGATGGAGCAGGTCTTCCTGCAATCCTTTGAGTAAAATGCGAAAATCGGCAGTTAGTCTGTTTTCGGCATCTTCGAGAATATCCGGTAGAGCGTTACGCAAAGACTCCACCCTCCGGGAAATCACGATGCCATATTCACTCAGCAACCCCCGGATCTGGTTCACAAGGGCGGTGCGCTGGCGAACTTGCTCCTGGCGGATCCGGTGCAGGGCCTGAATATCCTGCTGCTCGACGGTTTTCACCGGAACGAAGCGCATGTTGGGTCGGCTGACAGCCTCGCAGATCGCTTCGGCATCATTGGCGTCGTTCTTGTTGCCTTTGACGTAGGGTTTAACGAACTGGGGGGCGATCAGCTTAACCTCGTGCCCCATGGCCATCAGGGTTCTGGCCCAGAAGTGGGAGCTGGCGCAGGCCTCCATTCCGATCAGACAAGGGGACAGATTCTGGAAGAATGCCATCATCTTCTCGCGTTTGAGCGCACGGGAGAACAGGCGGTGCCCCTTGTGATCGACGGCATGTACCTGAAAAACGCTCTTTGCCAGGTCGAGGCCGATACGAGTAATGTTCATGGTGGACTCCTTTCTTCTGTTGACTGTTGTTTGACACTTCCAGTCTGGCACTTGGATGCCGTAAGAAGGGAGGAGTCCATCCCATTGCCCTGCAGGCTCACGAGGACAAGGCGCGCAGTGAACCCTCGATAGCTCCCTTGCGCGTCGGAGTTCTGCATATTCCGCCGTTGGCCATGGTGAAATCACCAACCGATGTCCAGGGGCCACTGGTGGAGTACATCCATCAACTATTGCAGAGCGCCAAACTGCCATACCAGATTGAAGGTTTTCCAGCCGTCGGCTCTACCGCAACCTGAGTGAGGGCAAAAGCCAGTTCTGGATCGGCGTGAAACATGTACCGCAATACGAGGGCAAGGTGCTCTACAGTGAACAGCCGGTTTGCTACCTGCATCTGCGGCTATACCGTCTGGTCGGCACCCCGGAAATTAGCCAACTCTCCCAGCTGCAAAATCAGCGTTTGATCGTGATCCGGGGTTACAGCTATGGCGGCCAGCTCGAACCACTCAAACA
>JAGOXX010000057.1 GCA_018059485.1 Aeromonadaceae bacterium
GATCTGAGCCATGCCCAGTTCCACAAGCAGGACGTGTTCAAGCTGTTGCGGGATTGCCGCGAACGCGGCGAGAAGTTCGACATGATAGTGCTCGATCCGCCCAAGTTTGCCGAGAGCAAGGCCCAACTGGATGGCGCTTGCCGCGGCTACAAGGACATCAACCTGCTGGCCTGCCAGTTGCTCAACCCCAATGGAATCCTGCTGACCTTCTCCTGCTCGGGTCTGATGACCAGCGATCTGTTCCAGAAAATCGTGGCCGATGCCGCCCTGGATGCGGGCCGTGAGGCACAGATCCTCGAACGCATGAGCCAGGCAGCAGACCACCCGATCAGCACCGCCTACCCAGAGGGTTTCTACCTCAAGGGGCTGGTTGTTCGCGTGCTTTAATGGTTGATGGGCGGCGCGCCATGGCGCGCCGCCTCTGTTCCCCCTCGACGCGCCACACATCTTCATCTGCATCCCCTGCCCATTCAAAGCCCAAGCAGCGTATACTGCGTGCGTTTTTGTTCCGGCTTGCGAGGCTCTTGATGACAGATCCCATTTGTTTGACCCAGTACAGCCATGGTGCTGGTTGCGGTTGCAAAATTTCCCCAAAAATTCTCGACACCATTTTGCAGAGTCAGCTTCCCGGCTTCACCGATCCCCGGCTCATCGTCGGCCATCAAAGCAAGG
The DNA here is from genome assembly GCA_018059485.1 of Aeromonadaceae bacterium. Taxonomy (GTDB): domain Bacteria; phylum Pseudomonadota; class Gammaproteobacteria; order Enterobacterales; family Aeromonadaceae; genus Pseudaeromonas. The sequence continues at coordinate 673 of JAGOXX010000057.1, forward strand.
ATGACGCAGCGGTTGTTGATCTGGGCGATGGACGCGGCCTGATCTCGACCACTGACTTCTTCATGCCCATCGTCGATGACCCCTTCTCGTTTGGACGTATCGCCGCGACCAACGCCATCAGCGACGTCTACGCCATGGGGGGCACCCCACTGGTGGCCATCGCCATCCTCGGCTGGCCCATCAACCAACTCGGTGCCGAGGTCGCACAAGCCGTCGTCGACGGGGGCCGACAAGCCTGCCGGGATGCTGGCATCGCCCTGGCCGGAGGTCATAGCATCGACTCGCCCGAACCTATTTTTGGCCTGGCCGTCAATGGCCTGGTGCAGTTGTCTGAGCTCAAGCGTAACGACACGGCCCGTAGCGGCGATCTGCTGTTTCTCACCAAACCGCTCGGTATCGGCATCTTGACGACGGCACAAAAGAAAAAGCTGTTGCGCCCCGAGCATGGCCAGATTGCCATTGACGCCATGTGCACGCTGAATAAGGCTGGCGCCGCATTTGCCAAACTGCCTGGCGTGACCGCCCTGACCGATGTCACCGGCTTTGGTTTGGCCGGCCACCTGCTGGAGATGTGCGAAGGCTCGGGTCTTTGCGCCCTGCTGGATCTGGATGCGGTTCCCCTACTACCCGCCATCGATGAGTATCTGGCGGCCGGTTGCATTCCAGGCGGCACCCAGCGCAACTTTGCCTCCTATGGCCACAAGCTGGCCCCCTTGAGTGATCGCCAGCGGCAGTTGTTGTGTGATCCCCAAACCAGCGGTGGTCTTCTGGTGGCGGTGCGCCCGGAGGCGCGTGCCGAATTCGAGCAATGTGCCGAGCAGCAGGGGTTGACGCTGGCCCCCATTGGCCAACTGGAGGCTGGGGTCGCAGAACCACGCATTCGGCTCGGGAGTCTGGCATGAGCCAGTTACCACTCATCGACGATTACGCAGCTCTATTCTTGCAGCAGCGTCCACTCATCGATCTGCGCGCACCATGCGAGTTTGCCGAGGGGGCGTTTCCCGCCGCCATCAACCTGCCGTTGATGACGGACAGTGAACGGGCGGCGGTTGGTACCTGCTTCAAACAACAGGGCCAGCAGGCCGCCATTGCTCTGGGCCACCAGTTAGTGCATGGCGACATCCGGGAGCAGCGACTGCAGGGCTGGCTGACGCAGATCAGACAACACCCGGATACCCTGATCTACTGTCTGCGTGGCGGTCTTCGTTCGCAAACAGTCCAGCAGTGGCTCGCCGAACGCGGTTGTGTAGTTCCCCGTGTTGCTGGTGGCTACAAGGCTCTGCGGCAATTTCTCATGCAGACCCTGGAGCGGATCACCACCCGTTCACCGCTGTGGCTAGTTACTGGGATGACCGGCAGTGGTAAGACCGATCTGCTGGCCCGCGTTCCCGCAGCCGTCGATCTGGAGGCTCATGCCAATCACCGAGGCTCCAGCTTCGGAGCCTTGCCACAAGGACAACCAGGCAATATAAACTTTGAAAATGGGCTGGCAATCGAGCTGCTGCAGCGCGAGCGGCGTGGGCAGACCCATCTGATCATGGAAGATGAGAGCCGCATGATCGGCCGCTGCACCCTCCCTCTGCCCCTATTCAGCACCATGGAGCTGGCACCGTTGATCCTGCTGGAGGCGCCACTCGCCGAACGGATCGCCCGGATCCAGCGCCAGTATGTCGATGAACTCCTGCTGCAGTTCGTAGCACAACTTTCGGATCAACAGGCCGCCCGTCAGGCACTAACCGATTTCCTGTTGCAAGCAATCGGCAAACTTGAGCGACGTCTGGGCGGGGATCGCTACCGGTTGCTGCAAGGACAGCTGGTTGAGGCACTGCAAGCCCAGTTCGAGCTGGGTGATAGCTCTGGACACCCGATCTGGATCGAGCGTCTGCTGACCGATTACTATGACCCGCTCTATCAGCGCAGCCTACGCACAAACAGCGCGCGGATCGTGTTTCGTGGCGAAGCCGACGCCTGTTACGACTACCTGCAGCAGCTGAGTTTTGCTCATCCGCCTCGATGATGCTTTAGAAGGTACATGATTGATGTTGCTCTGTTTTGGCGATTCCAATACCTGGGGTTTTTCACCCCAAGGCGGCCGTTATGCCGCTGAATTGCGCTGGCCCAATCGACTGGCCAGCCTGCTCGAGGTTGACCTGTGTGCCGAGGGACAGCCTGGTCGCACGCTGATCACAGAAAAAACCGACTTGGGCTTGCGCTCCGGATTTACCGAGTGGCAACGGGCGCTACGCAGCTCGCCGCGCCAGATCATCTTGGCGCTGGGTATTAACGATCTGGCGGCCGGCGCCTCCCCGGCTGAGTGCGCCGCCAGCCTTGAAAGCTACCTGCAGAGCTGGCGGGAGCTATCACCTGACTCAAAACTGCTGCTACTGGCGCCTGCACCACTCGGATGCCTCACCGATGGTTGGCTGAAGCTGTTTGCCAATCAACAGGAGGCGAGCCGCGAACTGGCACCGCTTTGGTCAGCGTGTGCGGCTCGCTGGAACCTCGATTGTCACCTATGCGGCCCGAACTTTGTTCCGGGTGTCGATGGGCTGCACTGGACCGCCGACTATCATGCCGAGTTGGCCTCAGCACTGGCAACCAGGCTTCGCGGTTAGAGTTAGGCTTTGTCACAGTTGACTGTTCTGACTAACAACCGCCTATGAACCTGGTTAGCCGGAGTCAGAACGAACGCAAAGCCGCCGTGAATACAACCGTGTAGGCTTGATGGCAGCATCCATGCCGCCAATACTCTGCTTTTCGTCCCTAACTCCTTTCCATTATTTGCTGAACCGATCATCTCTGTGTCCGCATCATCGGCAATCCAACTCAACATGACCTACCATGTAACTTAAACACAGTGACCATTCTCACCCTGTGAGGTTGTGTATGCGGACCCAGTGCTACAGGTGGTGGCAATTGGTGGTTCTGCTCCTCATCTGGACAATGAACTGCCCGGCAAGAGCGAAAGATGTTCTGTTCGCGGCAGTAGATAATTCCCCTCCGTTTCTCATGACCAAAAAATCCGTTACCTCGGATGCAGGTGTTGACGGTATTGATTGGGAGTTACTGCAAGAGCTCTCCTATCGCACCGGTGTGCAAATTTACCCGCTGCATTACCCACTGATGCGCGCCTTAAAAGACATGCAAGCAGGCAGAGTCGATCTAATAACCAGCCTATATAAAACCCAAAAGCGCAGCGAGTATATTGGCTATCTGGACACACCCTATTACTCCTGCCACGTCCAGTTTTATGCTTCACCGGAATTAGCAAAGAGGGTTCACACCTATGGTGACCTGTATGGGAAAAGCATTGGCTACCTGCGCGGAGCCGAGTATTTCCCACAATTTGATTCCGATAAAAAGCTCACGCGCCATCCAGTGACGACAGTCCACCAATTACCCGGAAAGCTGTTGAAGCGATACGATCAGCTTTTCATCGGAACGGATTGCCAAATCAATTACATGCTAAAGGATATGGGGTTATCCGAGGCAATAGTCCCCACCCAGTACAATCCCGGATATAAACTGGAGCTCTATATTGGCTATAGCAAAACTTCCAACATAGGCGATAAGTTGCCCGCCTTGAATAGCGCCCTTGCTGAGTTGGTGGCTGAAGGCTGGGTAGATAAGGTCGCGCAATCCTATATGAATCCGCCAAGCTTTTAAGCCGTTGCCCATATAAACCTAGAGAGTCACTCGTTGCCGATTTTATTCTCGGCATCTCGCCATAGCATACGCGGCAAGCTGACATCCAGATTGGATGAGCGCTGGTTCAAAAACCTTGCTCACGCTAGAATCGCTCGCATCGATGTTATCGTTGTGCAGGAATTTGTATGCTCAAGTATCAGATAGTGCCCGTCACCCAGTTTATGCAAAATTGCACCCTGCTCTGGTGCGATGAAACCAGCGAGGCGGCGCTCGTCGATCCGGGTGGTGAAACCTCCCGTCTGCTGCACGTCATTCAGGAGCGAGGGCTGACGCTCACCGGTATCTGGCTCACCCACGGACATCTGGATCACGTCGGCGCAGCCGACGAGTTGCGTCAGGCAACCGGCTGCCCCATCACTGGGCCGCACAAAGCCGATGCCTTCTGGCTGGAGTCTCTACCAGGCCAATCCGAGATGTTTGGTTTTGCCCGAACCGAGTCATTTGTTCCCGATCGCTGGCTTGACGAGGGCGATGTGCTGACCCTTGGTCAACAGCAGCTTGAGGTGCGGCACTGCCCAGGACACACACCAGGTCACGTGGTATTTATCAGTCAGCAGAGCAAGCTGGCATTGGTTGGTGATGTACTGTTTCAAGGCTCCATCGGCCGCACCGACTTCCCGAAGGGCAATCACGCCGATCTGATTGCCAGTATTACGGACAAGCTGCTACCGCTGGGCGACGAGATGACGTTTATCCCTGGACATGGCCCCAACTCGACCTTCGGGCGTGAACGCGTGAGTAACCCATTTTTGACGCAGCCAATCTGGTAAGTTACCCACGCCCTCTGCGGATCCTGGCTCTCTCCCTTAGAGAGCCAGATCCATCTCTTCATCAGGCCACAGCAGATCGGCCAATGCCGAGAAGTTCTGGACCACGCCATCGAGTTGCTGATGACAGCAGCCACTCTCGATGGCGGTATAGACGGGATTATCCATCATCACGGCATGAATTCCGGTCTGTTTGGCCGTCATCAATCCAAGCGGATTGCCAGCCACATAAAGGATCCGCTCCGGCGCCATTCGCTGAGCGACAACCAGCTTTCGGTAGTGCTGCAGGTTCAGTTTCGAGAATCGGTTATCGTGAATAATCTGCGACTGAGCCATCAGCGCCCGCAGTGGTCGCAAATCCGGATCACCGAGCGGCAACCCGGTGAGTACCTTGACGTTGATATGGCGTCGATGACATTGCGCTAGGAAACGGTTCCATTCACTCAGGCAAGGCTGCACCGCAGAGACAAGCTCTAGGATGCGCGGCTTTAACTGTGATTGACCAAACGCATGCAGTAAAAAATCGAGCATCATGGCCGATGGGGTTGGCAACAAGCATTGGTAGAGCTTGCGAAAGTCATCGAAAGGCACGTCTCTGTGTTTGCAAATCTCCTGGTAGGAGATCTGCAACAAGATCTGGCTGCTGCTGCGTGCAACCACCCCCTCATAGTCAGCCAGGATCAACCGGATATTCTTATCGCGCATGCCTATCCTCCCGTGGCCAGCATCCCACAACGATGCAGGCGAGCCAATGATGACAGCAAACACAGAACTCACTAAGCGAGGTCGACAATTCTGAACCGCGTTTTGCGGCTCTAATCGCCCTGACTCACATCGCCGAACGATTGGTTCAGGTTTATAGGACTGACATCATTACAAATCCATATCTCTCAACAGCTTAGCATTGACTGTTTGACGTTTAGAAGACAAAAACTGCGAGGCATGTGTCACTTTGACAGGAAAACCGGTTGCACCATCACGACTCAGGACAAAAATTGGGGCTAATGATTCCAACCCGACACCGCAAGCTTCGTCTGGAACGCCAGTTGGTCATCTATTCATCGCACCTGAAGTGACTCAGAGATGCTAAATTAATCAACCAGGGTTAGAACGTAAGTTTTCGCTAAGTCGGTGGCAATCTCAGAATCATCTTATGATAATGCGGCACCTAAAGGACTAGGGATTAAACAACGGAGCAACGAGTTCATGCGACTCTATAGGCGAGCAAGACGGCAAGACGAAAAAATCGACAGAATTGAGGCCATACTGGCATCTGCGAAAAATCTGCTGGCCACGAATACGCTCGATGAATGCAATCTCACCACCATCGCCAGCGACGTGGGGATCACCAAGGCAGCCCTGTATCGTTACTTCCGTGTCAAAGAGTTGATATTTTTAGAGATCTATCGACGGGAATTGGCCATTCTGGCCCCGGCACTGCAAGAGGCGTTCAAAACCCCACATGTAGAAGTTCTCGCCGCCACGCTGACGAAGCAACCTATTTTTTGCAAACTGACCGCAGTGCTGGGTGATGTACTGGAAAAACCGCTGACTGAAGATGAGGCGGCTGAGTTCAAACTCTATGTATTGCAGACCTTTGAACCATTGTGCCTTCAGCTCAACCAGCAATTTGACCTGAGCCAGCCGCAGGTCATCGCCTTGCTGATGCATATCACCTCGGCGGTTGTCGGTTGCTGGAAGCTCAGCCACCCCAGCCCCATGATGGCAGCCGCGTTGCAACAGCATGAGGCCTTGGCACATTTCCGTCTGGATTTCGCAGCCTTCTTGCAACAACACCTGACCATGCTGCTGGGCCAGATGCTCCCCAGTAACTGAATAGAAACACCGCAGGCCACCTCCAAGCGCCTGCGGTTTTGTGCTCTACTCTTCAACATGAAACATGTTCCGGAACTGATGGCGCCAAATCAGCCGTGACACCCAAGCCTGAGACCTTCCTGTCGATCAGACTGTTAGATAGGTACGGATCAGCGATTCATCCAGTTCCGACATGGCGCCGATGGCCACGTTGCGGCCTCGATCCAGCAAACAGAATCTGTCCCCTACCTTGCGGGCAAAGGGTAATTTTTGCTCCACCAGCAGCACCGTCAGGCCAATCTCCCGATTCAGGCGACGAATAATATCGCCAATTTCCGCCACCACATTGGGTTGAATGCCTTCGGTGGGCTCATCAAGGATCAGCAGTTTCGGATCCAGCACCAGGGCACGGCCGATGGCCAACTGTTGCTGTTGACCACCGGAGAGATCACCACCTCGCCGCTGCTTCATCTCCTTGAGCACCGGAAACAGCTCGTAGATGAACGCCGGGATCTGCCGCTGACTATCTCGCCGCGCGGGCAAGCCGATTCGCAGGTTCTCCTCGACCGTTAACAACGGAAATATCTGCCGCCCTTGGGGCACATAACCAATCCCCAGCTCGGCGCGCCGCTCCACCGCAAGAGGAGTAATGTTCTGACCATCAAACCAGATCTGCCCGCTCTTGAGCGGCAACTGTCCCATCAAGGCATTGAGCAACGTGGTCTTACCCACACCGTTGCGGCCCATCAGGCAGAGGCATTCCCCCTGCTGTAGCTCCAGGCTCAGATCCCACAGGGTATGGGACTGACCGTAGAATTGATTGATCGCATCAATTTTTAACATGGGCTCTCCCCCAGATAGACTTCAATCACCTTGGGATCGGCCTGCACCTGGGCCATGGTTCCCTCGGCCAGTACCGATCCCTGATGCAGTACGGTGACCCGATTGGCGATGCTGCGTACAAAATCCATATCATGCTCCACCACAACCACCGAATGTTCTCCGGCCAGCCCGGTCAGGAGTTCAGCGGTGCGCTCCATCTCCTGATGGGTCATACCCGCCACCGGCTCGTCCACCAGCAGCAGTTGCGGCCGTTGCATCAGCAGCATGCCGATCTCCAGCCACTGCTTCTGACCGTGGGAGAGCACCCCAGCCAGCCACTTGCGCTCGGGAACCAGACCGATGAGCAGTAACACCTGATCCAGATAGTCCCGCCCCTCGCCGCGCAGTTGACTGCGGAAGGTGTGCCACACCCGCTTGTTACCCGCCATAGCCAGCTCCAGGTTCTCCTCCACAGTCAGCGGTTCAAACACGGTCGGTTTCTGGAACTTGCGGCCGATGCCGACCTCGGCTATCGCCGGCTCGTCCAGACTCAGCAGGTCGATGTTCTGTCCGAACCAGGCCGAGCCGGAATCCGGCCGCGTCTTGCCGGTGATCACATCCATCATGGTGCTTTTCCCTGCACCGTTCGGCCCTATGATGCAGCGCAGCTCGCCAGCCTTGATGTAGAGATTGAGGTTATTGAGTGCCTTGAAACCATCGAAGCTGACGCTGATATCTTCCAGATAGAGGATCATGCCATGGGTCAGGTTCAAATCCGGCTGCTGGCGCGGCGAGAAACGATCACGCCAATAGTCGGTAGAAAACAGCTCTCGGGTATTGGCTAACATATTCATGCCTGTGCCTCCTTGCGTTGTAACAGCCCCATGACACCCCGTGGCAAAAACAGCGTCACCAGCACGAATAGCGCGCCCAAGGCGTAGAGCCACTCATCGGGCAGCACGCCGGTAAACACCGACTTGGCATAGTTGACCAGCAAAGCCCCGAGCACGGCGCCATACAGAGTCGCCCGCCCGCCGACTGCGACCCAGATCACCAGCTCGATGGAGTTGAGCGGAGAAAATTCGCCCGGATTGATGATGCCCACTTGTGGCACATACAAGGCACCGGCGATGCCAGCCAGCATGGCCGAGAAGACAAACAGAGCCAGCTTGAACCACTCCACCCGGTAACCGATAAAGCGGGTGCGACTCTCGGCATCGCGGATCGCCACCGCCACTCGCCCCAGCTTGGAGCTGACAATCAGACGACAGGCGACATAGCCCAGGGTGAGAGCCAAGGCCGAGAGCACAAACAGCGTGATCCGTGTCCCGGGCGCCGTTAGGGAAACCCCCAGCAGATCCTTGAAATCCGTTAGGCCATTATTCCCCCCAAAGCCCATCTCGTTACGGAAAAAGGCCAGCATCAGGGCATAGGTCAATGCTTGCGTCATGATGGAGAGATAGACACCGGTGAC
>JAGOXX010000195.1 GCA_018059485.1 Aeromonadaceae bacterium
ATCGCCTGTCGGTCATGGCGGTGTTGTTGGCTGAGCCAACGCACGGCGCTGAGTAAATCGGCGCCTTTGGGCATGAGCCAGCTATCACTCATGATGCACCTCCCGACGCTGCTGCTCTCATATTAAGTATAGGCCGCGGCAGCCACCTACTCGCGATCATGGTTGTTGATGGGCAATCATGGATACGATTGTGTACTATCCATGCAGGCGTACCCGTGGTGCGGATGAGAGTGGCAAAGGGGGCTCCCAATGGGGCGGATGTTGATGGCTTTGTTTATTTGCCTCGTGATGCAAAAAGGGGTTGCTGCACCTGTTGCGACCCTGGATCGCTCCTTGTGGCCAGACTCTCTTGCCAGTCATCCTGGATTCAACGCCGCCTCGCGCCGTGAGATCCTCAATTTTGCCAGCGAACTCCTGTCCAGCGAGTTGATTTCGCCCGATGAGTGGCCAGCTCGCTTGGCGTTGCCACAGGTTGATATGCTGGCGATCGATCGCTATCGAACACAGACCTGGTTGCGTCTGCTCGCTTCGTATCAGGCCGCCAGTCGGGAGTGTCACAACTGCCCCCATCCTAATTCTGTGGCTCAACTTCGCGAATTGGTCATGCAGCCACATCCGGTCTCAGCCCAGCTCGAACCTTGGTTAGCCGATTCCCGGCAATTCCATGCACGTTATCTGTTGGAGCAGCTAACTCTGGCGGCTCAGTTTTCTGAACGCAGCAGCGAGATTGCAACCCTGTCGGCGGATGAGTTGACTGGCTTCGAGTTGATGGACGGCGAGTTCTTGCTGACGTTTGATGATGGCCCAACCGTCTTGGGGGGGGCGACCTGGCGCACGACGCGCATGCTGGCCTCGTCGGGGCAAAATGCGGTTTTCTTTTTGCTGGGCGACCCACTGGCTCAGCGCCTACAGGGTTCTGCAGAGAGCCTGGCTCGCGAGTATGGGGATAATTGTGTTGCCTCCCACGGTATGCGGCATGAGCCATATCCTGAGTTGGCCAATTGGCGTGATTCACTGCGCGAGGCTCGCCATCTATTGAATGCGATCCCCGAAGTGACCCGTCTCTCCTGGTTTCGTCCACCCGATGGGCAGCGCACTGCCGAGATGAGTGGCCAGGTGTTTGAGCGCATCGTGTTGTGGAATATCGACAGTCAGGATCTCAATCCATCCCTATCCAGCCAGCAGTTAGCTGATCGATTGATGACTCTGATGCTGCTTTGGCGTAAGGGTATTATTCTGCTGCACGATACACAGCCGAAGGCGGCGAATGCCCTGCCTGGGCTCTTTCGTGCGGTGCAGACCAGCCCGGTTCGTTGGGTTGACTGCCGCTCATTTGCCGATCGGTGATGGTCAATCATTCGAATTTTTAGAACGTAAACTGCATCTAATTGCACTTTATATGCGAAATCTATGCGCATACAGTTCGATGAAGGATTACTTCCGCTACTGATTATTCGAGGTGAACATGGCTCAGGTATTAGCAATAAAATCCAGCATTCTAGGTGACCACTCAAGTTCCGGTTTGTTGATCAACGAGCTGCTGGCACAGTCCGGTGAGTTGGATCCCCACCAGCAGGTGGTGGTTCGCGATCTGGGGGCCCAGCCTCTGGCGCCGCTGGATGGCGAAATTCTTGGCGCCTTCTCTCAGACTGATGGACTCAATGCCCGTCAACAGGCTGCGGTGGCCTTATCGGCCCAGTTGGTTGACGAGATCCAGAAGGCCGATCGACTGATCATTGGGGTGCCCATGTATAACTTCGGGATCCCCACCCAGCTAAAGAGCTGGTTTGATTATATCTGTCGGGTTGGCATTAGCTTTAAATACACGGAACAGGGGCCGGTTGGCTTGCTGACCAACAAGCCAGTGTTGCTGGTACTGGCGACTGGGGGCTTGCATCGCGATACGGCGACGGATCTGGCGCTGCTACATGTGAAGACGCTGCTCAACTTCATCGGCTTGCACAATATCCACATCGCCTATGCCCAAGGGCTGGGGATGGGGGATTCGGCTCGTGAACAGGGTCTGGCGACGGCTCGGACCGAGGTTCAATCCTTCCTGCGTGCCGTCTAACCATAGTCACCCTGCTAGATCGACCGGAAGGTGCTTGCTCGGATGCTTTGATTTCTTCGTGAGGCTTGAGTCTCTGAGTGTTAGACGATCGACCTCTGGAGCGTTCGCAGATATGGAGTTGCTATCTGGTTTGTGGGTCATTTGCGGATAAAAGAAATGCCCCGGTCGCGTAGTCGGCAGGGGCATTAGCCTGTAAGACAGGCAAAACAAAGCGCTTTATGGCTTAGCAGATTTCCGATTCAACTGACTGCTCATCAAGGTTTAGGCGATCTCATCTGGATCTTCCTTCTGTCACTTATGACAGTTCGTGCGTCACGGGTGCAGCCACCATAGGATGCCAATGCCCGCCCAAGTCAGCAATAGCAGCCCCCAGGGGAGCCAATTGGTGAAATGGCGTCTCTGCTCGCTCCGTGATTCTAGCTCTACCATCAATTCCTGTGATGGCTCTGCGGTGCTGTTCTGGTTCTGGCGGCGTTGCTGTTTTTTGGCCCGTTCGGCGGCCCGTTGTTTGGTTTTCTGCGCCCGCTTGTATTCGGCGATCCCTTTCTGAATCCCTTGCGCGATCAATTGAGTCTGTTCTTTGCTTTGCCCGGCGACCTGGGTGGCGCGAGCCAGACGCAGTGATTCGGCAACCGTTTCGGCGGATATCTCGACTTTTTTCTGCTGCATGACCTGATGCTAATCGACGGAGAGTTGGACGATTGTGCCACAAGCAGACCGGACAG
>JAGOXX010000196.1 GCA_018059485.1 Aeromonadaceae bacterium
CTGGGGTCGAGCTTCAGCAAGACGATCAGATCATCGAGCATTTTGGGGAGATCATCGACCTGTTCGGGGATGATCTCCAGGCTGAATACGGGGCGGTTCTCGGCGAGCAGCTCACCGTTGCGATCGAAGATCAGACCCCGTGGCGGCGCTACCGGGACTATTTTGATGCGGTTGTCATTGGAGCGGGTCTGGTAATCGTCGTGGTGAATGACCTGCACCACGTAGAGATTCAACAGCAGCATCAGGGTCAGCAGGATGACCCCGGCCATGGCAACCATGGCCCGGCGGCGGAAGAGGGCTGCCTCGGCGTTGTTATCCTTGATAGAGATGCGCTGTTGCAACATGGCTCACTCTCTGTGGTACGGGTGGTTAGTGGTGATGCTCCAAGCCCGATAGAGACTTTCGGCCACCACAACGCGCACCAGCGGGTGGGGCAGGGTCAGTGGCGATAGCGACCAGCTCTGTTCTGCCAGCGCCTTGCACTCGGGGGCGAGCCCTTCGGGGCCGCCAATCAGCAGGGCGACATCGCGACCATCGAGCTTCCAGGCTTCCAACTGGCTGGCTAGTTGCTCCGTGGTCCAGGGCTTGCCGGGAATATCCAGGGTTACGATGCGGGCATTCTTACCGGCGGCCGCCAATGTCTGCTCCCCCTCCTTGTGCAGGATGCGGGCGATATCGGCGTTCTTGCCCCGTTTGCCTGCCGGGATTTCGACCAGCTCCAGCGGCATGTCTTTCGGAAAGCGTCGCTGGTATTCATTAAAACCCGTGGTGACCCAGTCCGGCATCTTGGTACCGACGGCGATCAACTGGATCTTCATACTCAGGCTGCCGCCTCGCTGAAGGAACCACTCCACAGTTTTTCCAGCTGGTACAGGGCGCGGGTTTCATCTTGCATCACATGGACAATCACGTTACCGGCATCGACCAGAACCCATTCGCCGATATCGGCGCCTTCGACCCCCAGCAATTCGATGCCAGAGTGGCGCAACTCGGCGGCGACATGGTCGGCGATGGAGCGGACATGACGATTGGAGTTACCGCTGCAGATGATCATACAGTCGGTGATGCTGGATTTGCCGCGCACATCGAGAGTGATGATGTCACGACCTTTGAGGTCATCAATTTTGTCGGCGATGAAATCGTGAAGTGCCTGGCCTTGCAAGGAGTAACCTCCGTGCCCGTGAGGGCGTCTGAATTGGGTCAAATGGGCGCGGATTATAACACGCCAAATCCATAGATCCGCTCATCGCGAATATATTCGGCGACCTTTTGTGGTAGCAGAGCGGTGGGTAGCTCACCGCTGGCGATCCGGGCGCGCAATTCGGTGGCGGAGAGTGCAACGGGTTGGTTCTGCATCCAGACCATATAGCCGCCGAGGCGCTCATGGATAGCCAGAGAGGATGGCGCCTGATGGTCGCTGACAAAACTGGCCAGCTCCTCGGGTAGTTCTGCCTGCCAGCCGGGGCGTGCACTGACGATCAGATGGGCATAATCGGTCAGTTCGCGCCAGCGGTGCCAGCTGGGCAGACCGAGCAGCGAGTCCAGGCCGAGCAGAAAGCAGATGGGGGTATCCGGTAGCTCGGCTCTGAGCTCGATCAGGGTATCAATGGTGTAGGAGGGGGTTGAACGGCGCAACTCGCGATCATCAACCCGAAAACCTGGGTATTCAGCTGCGGCCAACTGAACCATGGCCAGACGTTGCTGGCTGGTGGCGAGCGGCTGTGGTCTGTGGGGCGGAATATGGTTTGGCATCAGCCGTAGTTCGGCCAGCTGCAGGGTCTGCATCGCCTCGAGAGCCGGTTTCAGGTGACCCAGGTGGATCGGGTCAAAGGTTCCCCCGAGGATACCGATGGCTTGCTTCATGCCAGCAAAAACTCCAGTGCCTTGCGATCGCGAAAGCCCAGACACAGGCTCTGCAGCAGTAACCAGGCCTCTTCCTGATCGAAGCGGCGTACTGCCTGGTCGAGTCGAGCGGTGACGGCGATTAGGAGTTGCAGATGAGCCAGATCCAGTCGTTGTAGTGCCCCTTGCAGCAGGGGTTGGCGACTCTGCCAGACTCGGGCTTGCTCCAGGAGTGGTCCAAGGGCCTTGCCCTGCTGTATGGCCAGTTGTAGGCGCAGCAGTTGCTCCAGCTCTCGCGCCAGGCTCCAGGCCAGCATACCGGCTTCAACACCTTCCCCTCGCAGCTGCAACAACATCCGCTGGGCCCGGTTGACCTTGCCTTCGAGCAGGGTATCGATGAGTTGGAACGGCGTGAAATGGTTTTGCCGGGTCACATTCTCCTGCAGGGTCAATAGACCAATCGGTTGAGGCAGGGCGAGCAGCGCCAGTTTCTCCAACTCCTGATTGGCGCCGAGCAGGTTGCCTTCGAAGGCGTGGCAGAGAAATTGAATCGCCTCCTTTTGCAACTTGATGCCGATCTGTTGCGCTCGATTCTGCATCCAGCGCGGGAAGAAACGGGCATCGGGAAACGCGATGGGAATATAGACACCCTGACGGGCCAGGTTATCGAACCACTTTGCTTTAGTTTGGGCGGCAGAGAGACGAGGGCCTTGCAGAATGAGCAGTAGATCCGGATGCAGAGCAGCTGTGATGGCTGCTATGCGTTCAGCCCACTCCTTTGGTGTTTTTTCACCCAGCTCCAGTTCAAGGATCTGCCGATTGGCAAACAGGCTCAATGCCTGGCAGCAGTCCTGGATCTGATCCCAATCCGGGTTGTCATCCATGCTAAAGCTGAAGCGTTCGGTGAACCCCTGTGCGTTGGCCGTCTGCCGGATCTGATCGA
>JAGOXX010000058.1 GCA_018059485.1 Aeromonadaceae bacterium
GACTACCTGAAGCGTAAAGACGCTGCTCGTTACCAAGCTCTGATCCAGAAGCTGGGTCTGCGTCGCTAATCGACTGCAAAGCTTGCACGAAAAGTTTGCAAAAGGAGGCTTCGGCCTCCTTTTTTGTTGCCCGCCATCGGGCGCTCCAACCGCAATGACCTCTCGCCACATCCGCCTGCGTCCGGCCTCCTCCCGAATCCTGTCATGAGTCACAAACAAACGAATTCGCTGGATTACCTTTGTTGCGCAATCGGCTATAATCGTGCGCGAAATTAGCGACCCAAACAGATAAAGGAAATTCACGTGAATCCTATTGTAAAGACCTTCCAGTACGGTCAACACACCGTAACTCTCGAAACTGGCGTCATGGCACGTCAAGCGACTGGCGCCGTCATGGCCAGCATGGACGACACTGCTGTGTTCGTCACCGTTGTTGGTAAGAAAGAGGCCGTTCCTGGTCGTGACTTCTTCCCGCTGACCGTCAACTATCAGGAACGTACCTATGCGGCTGGCCGTATTCCTGGTGGTTTCTTCAAGCGCGAAGGTCGTCCGAGTGAATCAGAAACTCTGATCTCCCGTCTGATTGACCGTCCGATCCGCCCGCTGTTCCCGGAAGGTTTCCTCAATGAAGTTCAGGTGATTGCTACCGTCGTTTCTGCGAACCCGCAAGTTCCGACTGACATCATCGCCATCCTGGGTGCCTCTGCTGCCCTGGCTATTTCCGGCATCCCGTTCAACGGCCCTATCGGCGCCGCTCGTGTTGGTTACATCAACGGCCAATACGTTCTGAACCCGACCAACAACGAAACCAAGCACAGCGATCTGGACCTGGTTGTTGCCGGTACCGAAGCTGCTGTACTGATGGTTGAATCCGAAGCCAAGATCCTCTCCGAAGAGACCATGCTGGGCGCGGTTGTCTACGGTCACGAGCAGATGCAGACTGCCATTCAAGCCATCAATGAGTTTGCCGCTGAAGTCGGCACCAAGGCATGGGATTGGCAGGCTCCGGTCGTCAATACCGCACTCAAGAACAAGATCGCCGAGCTGGCTACTGCCGAGCTGGGCGAAGCCTATCGCATCACCGAGAAGGCTGTTCGTTACGAAACTATTGCTGCGCTGAAGCAGAAGGTTGTCGAGCAGATCGTTGCAGAAGACGCCACTCAAGATGCCAAGCTGGTCGGCGAGATGTTCCATGCGCTGGAAAGCGAGATCGTGCGTGGCCGCGTTCTGCGTGGTGAGCCGCGTATCGATGGCCGTGACCCGCAAATGGTCCGTGCTCTGTCCATGGGTACCGGTCTGCTGCCGCGTGTTCACGGTTCATCTTTGTTCACTCGTGGTGAAACTCAGGCGTTGGTTGCCTGTACTCTGGGTACCGAGCGTGATGCTCAGAACCTGGATGAACTGGCGGGCGAGCGCACTGACCGCTTCATGCTGCACTACAACTTCCCGCCGTACTGCGTCGGTGAAACTGGCATGGTCGGTTCTCCGAAGCGCCGTGAAATCGGCCACGGTCGTCTGGCCAAGCGCGGTGTTCTGGCTGTTATGCCGACTCCGGAAGAGTTCCCGTACACTGTCCGTATCGTCTCTGAAATCACCGAGTCCAATGGTTCTTCGTCCATGGCCTCCGTCTGTGGTTCTTCACTGGCGCTGATGGATGCTGGCGTACCGATCAAGGCTTCTGTCGCCGGTATCGCTATGGGTCTGGTTAAGGAAGGCGAGAGCTTCGTGGTTCTGTCTGACATCCTGGGTGACGAAGATCATCTGGGCGACATGGACTTCAAGGTTGCTGGTACCTCCGAAGGCGTTACCGCCCTGCAGATGGATATCAAGATCGAAGGCATCACCAAGGAGATCATGCAGATCGCCCTGAAGCAGGCTCGTGATGCTCGTCTGCACATCCTGAATGTCATGGATGAGGCGATTGCCGCTCCGCGTGCCGATATCTCCGATTTCGCTCCGCGTATCCACGTCATCAAGATCAACCCGGAAAAGATCAAGGACGTCATCGGCAAGGGTGGCTCTGTGATCCGTGCTCTGACCGAAGAGACTGGCACCACTATCGAGCTGGAAGATGATGGTACCGTCAAGATCGCCGCCGTTGATAACGAAGCCGCCAAGGAAGCGATCCGTCGTATCGAAGCCCTGACTGCTGAAGTTGAAGTTGGTCGTATCTACGAAGGTAAGGTTGCCCGTCTGGCTGACTTCGGTGCCTTCGTCAACATTCTGCCGGGTAAAGATGGTCTGGTTCACATCTCCCAGATCACTGACGAGCGCGTCAAGGATGTTGCTGACCACCTGAAGTTGGGCGACATCGTCCGTGCCAAGGTGCTGGAAGTGGATCGTCAAGGCCGCGTGCGTCTCTCCATCAAGGAAGCGATCCGCGATGAGCAGGGTGAAGCGGCTCCAGCGGCTGAAGTTGCTGCTCCGGTTGCTGATGCTGCCGAGCAAAGCGAAGAGTAAGCCCGGCTTATTCTTCAGTGCTGTAAAAAACCCGCCATCTGGCGGGTTTTTTTATCTTTTTTTACACATGGAACTAACGAATAAAGTGCTCAGAACAGGCTACAGTAGAAGCTTGTCGGTCGGCTCGGTACGTTGTCGAGCGTGATTAAGGAGTTGTTAGTATGGAGAAACGGATGTTCAAGCTAGTGGTGTTACCGCTCGGGTTAGCGGTCGCGTGGAGTTCAGGGGCTGTCGCTGGACAGAGTCGCATCATCGGCGGCGAGGCGGCGAGTGAAGGGGCGTGGCCCTGGATCGTCAGTTTGGAAAACCGCGATATCAGCGACTCTCCTTACTTTGCATCGTTCTGTGGTGGCAGCCTGATTGCCAGCGACTGGGTGCTGACTGCGGCTCATTGCGCCGTCGAGGTGACGACCGACAATCTGCAGGTGCGGGTCGGTGGTTACGATCTGAGTTCGACGGCGACAGCTGGGACTGCTGTGGCGGTCGATCGTATCCTGGTTCACCCTGGCTACAATCCTGCGACCTACAATCAAGATTTGGCTCTGTTACATCTGGCAACTCCGCAGAGTGGTCAAACGCTCGCGCCCATCAGCTACAGTGCCATGAACAGTCTGGCGGCTGGAACCTCCTTGACGGTTATGGGATGGGGGGCGACCAGAGCTACCTCTCCGTATGACTACCCTGACATCCTGCGGCAGGTGACTGTTCCCTTGATTGCCGACTCGGTCTGCCAGTCCTCCTATCCGGGGGAGATCAGCGAGAATATGTTCTGTGCCGGTGTGATGACGGGTGGTAAGGATAGCTGCTACGGCGACTCTGGTGGCCCGATCATTCAGGGCAATGACGCTGACAGTGCCCTGCAGGTGGGTGTGGTCAGCTGGGGGGATGGTTGCGCGGTCGCTGGCTCCCCTGGGGTTTACACCCGACTGGCCAACTATCTCGATTGGCTGACACAGCATGAATCCCATCTGTCGATGGATACCTATACCGATCTGGGGTACCTGCCTGTAGGCTATAGTGGCTCCGGCGTCGTCAATGTTGTCAACAATGGCAGCAGTGCGGCTGCTCTTGAGAGTGTCGCGCTTGATGACCACTCGGCCTTGTCGATTGCCAGCAATGGGTGTAGTAGTTCTGTGGCGGCGGGCAGCGAATGCGCAATTAGCCTGACGTTAAACAGCAACTCGTCCGGCGCGGTGAGCGATACGGTGCGCGCCATCGATTCAGTCACCAGCTTTGAGTTGCAGAGCGTGGTGAGTGCCACCTTCTTGGATCAGGCCTCGTTGAGCAATGTTCCGGCCTCGAGTAACTGGTATACCGGAGGTGACAGCAGCTGGCAGGATGGCGCCTCTGTCGACAATCGTCAGCCGCTGGTGGCGGGGAGTGGAATCAACGATTCCGAATCTGTGCTGCAGAGTGTGATCACGGGCCCGGCTACAGTCAGCTTCGATTGGAGTATCAGCAGCGGTACGGCGGAGACTGTGTTGGCTTATCGGGTCGACGGTGTCACGCAGAGCTCGACGACCAGTGGTAGCTGGCAGACCAGGAGTTTCAACGTTGCTGAGGGAACCCATCTGTTGGAGTGGGTCTTGACCAAGAGTGATGCGGCGCCTACTCAGGCCGAAGCCAGGGTGGCCAACATCTCGCTGTTATCCACACCGGATGATGACGGTGATACCAGCAGTGGCTCCTCCGGTGGCGGCAGTCTGGGCTGGTTGAGTTGTCTGGCGCTGTTCGGCTTGTGGCGAGGTCGTCGCCCATGAGTCGCTGGTTGATTCGTGCTGCTGTGGCGCTCTGTGCACTAGTTTCGGCTTCGTCCGTGGTGGCTAGTCAGCCGGAGCCACTCTACAGCGTGGTCTGGGGATCTCAGGGGATCACGGTGCAGGTCGAGAGCCACGGCTGTACGCGTCGGGAGGATTTTGTGTGGCAGTTGCAGGCTGTGGCAGCCGGTGAGTCAGCCGAGCTGAGCAAGTTGCAACTGCAGCGCAAGCAGGCCGATCGCTGTCGGCGCAAGCCCTATCTGCAGAGCCTGTTCTTTGCGTGGAGTCAGTTGCCGGGGCCGGCGGCCACCGCTATCCAGGCCAGCAAACCCTTTGCTCTGAATAACCCGCTGTTGCTCTCGGCCCGTATTCAGCCCTAGCGGGCTCTTGTGGTGATGGTCTCGAATAAAAAAACCGAAGTTAAAACTTCGGTTTTTTTTTGACTCACTTTGCGTCTGGATCGCTTTGCTGGGATGAGGATCAATCCCGCTCGGGGAAGGTCATCTCTTCGATGCGAACCAGCTTGGTCTTGTGCTTGAGCTTGTAGCTGAACCACAGCAGGGCGAAGATCGGTATGCCCAGATAGGCGGCGATGACTCCATGCCAATCGATGTGGCCACTGGTGAAGCCCTGGTAGCCTTGGCCCAGAGCGATGACCAGACAGAGGATGAAGGCCAGCAACGGACCGAATGGAAAGAAGGTCGCCACATAGGGCAACTCCTGCAGACTGCCCCCTTGCTTGAGATATCCACGGCGGAAGCGGTAGTGACTGACGGCAATGCCGAGCCAGGCGATAAACCCACTCATGCCCGAGGCGCTGACCAGCCAGATGTAGACCTCTTGATCACCAAACAGTGAAGTCAGGAAACAGAGCATGGCAATCGCCGTGGTGGCATACAGCGCATTGCGGGGCACGCCATTGGGGGAGAGCTTGCCGAACAATTTCGGGGCCATGCCACTGCGCGCCATGGTGAACAGCATCCGGGTCGAAGCATACATGCCGGAGTTGCCCGCCGAGACGATGGCCGAGAGGATCACCGCATTCATCAGGGCAGCGGCAAAGGCCAGACCGGCTCGTTCAAACACCAGGGTGAAGGGGCTGGCGCCTATGTTCTGTTCCGAACTGCTCAGCAACATGGGATCTGTGTAGGGGATCAGAACGCCGATGATGATGATGGCAAACACATAGAACAGCAGGATGCGCCAGAATACCTGGCGAACGGCGCGCGGTATGTTCTTGCCGGGCTCGGCGGACTCCCCGGCTGCGACGCCGATGAGCTCTGTGCCCTGAAACGAGAAACCGGCGATCATGGCCACGCTGATGACAGCTGGGATACCGCCGACAAAGGGGGCATCCCCAGTGGTGAGATTACTCAGGCCTGGGTGAATATCACCGCTCATGATGCCGAAGACCATCATCATGCCGATGGCAATGAAGATGACGACCGTGATGACTTTGATCAGCGAACACCAGAACTCGGCTTCACCAAACCCCTTCACCGAGAAGTAGTTCAGACTGAAGATGATGGCCAGGAACAGGCTACTCCAGAGATAGCCGGGGGTATCCGGAAACCAGAACTTCATGACTATGGTCGCAGCGACCAGTTCAACGGCGACCGTGATGGCCCAGTTGTACCAATAGTTCCACCCCTGGGCAAAGCCAAAAGCAGGATCGACAAAGTGGCTGCCATAGGTGGCAAACGAGCCGGATACCGGCATGAAGGCTGCCAGCTCACCCAGGCTGGTCATCAGGAAATAGACCATCAGACCGATCAGCGCATAGGCCAGGAGGGCACCGCCTGGGCCGGCATGGGCGACGGTGGCGCCGGAGGCGACAAACAGACCGGTGCCGATGGAGCCACCGATGGCGATCATGGAGAGGTGACGGGACTTCAGTTTGCGGTGCAAATTGTCCTGTTGCGATGGAGCACTGGCTTGCATGGTTACAACAACTCCCTGCAGAAAACGAAGATGGCCGACGAGGGCGTGGCTAACAAAAAAGCCCGTCACCTGGACGGGCTTGGAGATATCTGTGGCTTACTTGGCCAGGGACTCCGGCAACTCTTCACGGATCTTGGCGAGCAGAGACTTCACGACGCGTGGGTTACCGCAGACGATGTTGCCACTGCTGTAGAAGTTGTGGCCGCCGACAAAATCGGTGGCGATGGCGCCGGCTTCACGGGCGATCAATTCACCTGCGGCCAGATCCCACGGCTTGAGCCCCAGCTCCCAGTAACCATCGACGCGACCAGCGGCGACATAGACCAGATCCAGGCTGGCAGTGCCGGCACGACGGATGTCGGCGCACTCGTCGAAAATGCCGTTGAACATCTTCTTGTAGGCGTCGAGGTGGTGGCGATGACGGTGCGGGAATGAGGTGGCCAGAATGCAGCCATCCAGATCGCGAGATTGGCCGACACGAATACGGTAGCCGTTCAACTGGGCGCCGTTACCACGGCTGGCGGTGAACAGTTCGTCGCGGATCGGATCGTAAACAACACCGACTTCGGTGCGGCCCTTGATACGCAGGGCGATGGAGACGGCAACGTGGGGAATACCCTTGACGAAGTTGGTGGTGCCATCCAGCGGGTCAATGATCCATTGATAGTCGGAACCCTCCAGGCCTTGAACGCCAAATTCTTCACCGACGATGCAGTGGTCGGGATAGGCCTTCAACAGGGTGCGGACGATTGTCTGTTCTGCTTCACGATCGACATTGGTTACCAGATCGTTTTTTGCTTTTTCGGCGGTTTGGACGTTGGCATGGTCACCAAAGTTCTTGGCAATGACCTGACCAGCACTACGGGCCGCACGAACGGCAATGTTCAGCATAGGATGCATAAATTGACTCACCAGATGTTAAAGAACGGGATAGGGAAAAGCGCGGCGGATTATACCCGTCGCGCGGAAGTCAGGTAAACAACTTTCGTGATCTGGCGCAGAGATATTCGGCAAAAACGGTTAGAAGTTAAGCACCTTGTCAGCTTCAACCGTCCAGCGGGCCAACAGCGGCATGGTGCCGATCTCGATGCCATCGATGAGCGGTAGGCCGCTGATGCCACGGCTATCGGTGCAGGTCTTGCAAAGGCGCATGGGAACTTTCTGAGCGGTGAGGATCTCCAGCATCTGGCGCAGGTTATAGCCATCGGTCGGGGCCTGGCCATTGAGGGCCACGGTCACGGAATCGGCGAGCATGAAAATCCGCAGCTCGATTTGGCACTCTTCCTGCTCTTTGAGGGCGATCGCCAGGCGCAGCGCATTGTAGAGACTCTCGCTGCCGTAGGGGGCTTCGGTACACAGGATCAATATGTTTTGCATGAATTCTCCTTGGGTTCGTCCATGAGTCATCAGATATCGCAGTCGCGAGTCTGGATCGACTTAATCCAATTGCTTGATATAGCTGTGGAAATCAGTATATCCGCCGATGTGCTGGCTGCCGATGAAAATCTGCGGAACCGTGCGCACCGGTTTGCCGACCACCTCATGCAGATCGGCGATGCTCATGCCCTTGGCCTGGATGTCGATGTATTCAAACTCATAGCCTTGGCGTTCGCACAACTGTACGGCCATGTCGCAGTAAGGACAGAACGGCTTGCCATAGATGGTTACTTTTTCCATTGCATACTCCTGATAAGCGGCTGGTGGCTTGCGTGGTTATGCCCCGTGCAGGGCGACAAATTTTTCCAGCAGCTGAGATTCTGATTCGACATGGGCCGGATCCCAGATGATGCAGTCGATGGGACAGACGCTGACGCAGGTCTGGTGATCATAAAAACCGACGCACTCGGTGCAGAGATCCGGATTGATTTCGTACACCTTGTCACCCATGGTGATGGCCTGATTCGGACACTCAGGCTCACACATGTCGCAGTTGATGCACTTACTGGTGATGAGCAGCGCCATGCTTAACCCGCCGTTGGGGCATGGGGCTGCCGGGTGCTCTCGCCGCTGTCAAAGTTGCGCAGCAGTATGCCGTAGCTGACATCGATCTCCTTGGGCACCGGCAAGTAGACGATATGACCATTGCCCGGCGCCACGTCGATCTGTTCACCCTTGCGGTTCTGCAGTTGCTCCAACTGGAAGCTCAGATTGCCCTGGGGGGTCATCAACTCCAGGCTATTGCCCAGGGTGAACTTGTTTTTGACCTCGACCTCGACCAAGCCTTCGGGATTGCGGCCGGTGATCTCGCCGACAAACTGCTGGCTGTCGGAGACCGAATAGCCGTAGTCGTAGTTCTGATACTCGTTGTGGGCATGGCGGCGCAGGAAGCCTTCGGTATAACCACGGTGCGCCAGGTTCTCCAGGGTCTTGAACAGATCCGGGTTGAAGGGGCGACCGGCCACGGCATCGTCGATGGCCTGGCGGTAGATCTGGGCGGTGCGGGCGCAATAGTAGAAGGACTTGGTACGCCCCTCGATTTTCAGTGAATGGACGCCCAACTTGGTTAGCCGTTCGACATGCTGGATGGCGCGCAGATCCTTGGAGTTCATGATGTAGGTGCCGTGTTCGTCCTCGAACGCGGTCATGAAGTCGCCCGGGCGATTCTTCTCCTCGATCAGCACCAGCTGATCCGAGGGTTGGCCCAGACCCAGGGTCGGGGCGACCTGCACCGGGATCGGCTCCTGACGGTGGACGATCTGGCCCACCTCATCGAGTTTGCCTTCGTGCACCTTGTACTCCCAACGGCAGGCGTTGGTACAGGTGCCCTGGTTCGGGTCACGCTTGTTCAGATAGCCGGAGAGCAGGCAGCGGCCCGAGTAGGCCATGCACAGGGCGCCGTGGACGAACACTTCCAGCTCGATATCCGGGC
>JAGOXX010000197.1 GCA_018059485.1 Aeromonadaceae bacterium
AGGTTCTGAACGACACTTGGGGTATCGAGTCTGGTCTGATGACCACTGTTCACGCTACCACTGCTACCCAGAAGACCGTTGATGGTCCGTCCGCTAAGGACTGGCGTGGTGGCCGCGGCGCGGCTCAAAACATCATCCCGTCTTCTACCGGTGCTGCCAAGGCTGTTGGCGTTGTTATCCCTGAACTGAAGGGCAAGCTGACTGGTATGGCTTTCCGCGTTCCGACTCCGGACGTTTCTGTAGTTGACCTGACCGTCAACCTGAAGAAGCCAGCTACCTATGCTGAAATCTGCTCTGCCATGAAGGCTGCTTCTGAAGGCGCCATGAAGGGTGTTCTGGGCTACACCACTGATGAAGTTGTTTCCAACGACTTCGTCGGCGAAACCTGCACCTCCGTGTTTGATGCCAAGGCTGGTATCCAGCTGACCGACACCTTCGTTAAAGTTGTATCTTGGTACGACAACGAAATCGGTTACTCCAACAAGGTTCTGGAGCTGATCGCTCACATCTCCAAGTAATTGGGGCTGTAACGACGTTGGAATGAAGGCGGCTTTTTAGCCGCCTTTTTCTATTGAGGGCTCGTCAATGCAAACATCCATGAAACTAGAAACAATCCGCCAGATTACCGAATCAACATGTTTAGCTAAGAATGATTCGGGTCTCGAATTTTTGGTGATATCGCGCCCGGAATCCGAGGCAATCATTAGCCTGTTCGGCGCCCATTTGGTTCATTTCGCCCCTCGAAATCAAAGTCCCTGGTTTTGGCTAAGCCCTGCAGCCGTACTCGATGGTTCGCGTGGCATCCGTGGTGGGGTTCCGATCTGCTGGCCCTGGTTTGGCCCCTCCCCCGAGCGGGTTGGCACAGGGAAAGTCCAACACGGCTTCGCACGGACGGCCCTATGGCAACTGGATGGCATCAGTGATACATCCGACGGAACGCTGATCCACCTGTCAGTGCAAGACTCCGAGACAAGTCGGACGATTTGGCCTTATGCATTCAGCCTGGAATATGACCTCCTCATTAACGAGGAGCTGACCCTGTTGCTGACCACTCGCAACACAGGCGATTCCCCCTTGGTTTACGGTGGGGCACTGCATAGCTATTTTACAATTTCAGATCCAGAGGCCGTCTCTGTCCAAGGGCTGGGAGCCAGCTATATCGACAAGCTGGATCAGATGCGCGAGAAAGAGTCGGGAGTGCTGCGGGTCAATGGCCCACTCGATCGGATCTACAACCAGCCGGAATCAGTTACGCAATTTGTGACTGGCGCGCACACGCTGCAGCTGCGACACGGCCACGCTGACTCTGTCGTAGTCTGGACACCCTGGGTCGAGGGCTCCCACGCCATGAATGATGTAAATGATGAAGCCTGGCAGCAGATGCTCTGTGTTGAGACGGCGATCACCAGCCCAGCAGGTGTCACTGTGCAACCGGATGATGAACACTCATTATCCGTAAAAATCAGCGGTAACTAGTTGTCGAAATCCTAAAAAGTGAAGGGCCCCTGAGGGCCCTTCATGCTTATCAGATATTGCTCTGAACTTTATGCTGTAACTCGGCAGCAAATCCAAGCATACGATTCAAAGGGACCAAAGCCTTGAGTCTGAGCGCCTCATCAACCTGAATTTCATGCTCAGTCGCCGACTCCTCCAGTGCGGAGCAGATGGCAACCATGCCATTCATAGCCATCCAAGGGCAATGAGCACAGCTACGGCAGGTAGCACCATCGCCGCCGGTCGGAGCCTCTAACATGAGCTTGTCAGGGCATGCCTGCTGCATCTTGTAGAAAATTCCCCGATCAGTCGCCACAATCAAGGTCTGATGAGGAAGTTGCTGGGCTGCTTTGATCAGTTGGCTCGTCGAGCCAACCGCATCCGCCATCTCAATCACAGCCGCAGGCGATTCGGGGTGAACCAGGATTGCAGCATCAGGATGCTGCTGTTTCAACTGGAGTAGCGCCTTGGCTTTGAACTCATCGTGCACAATACATGCAGCCTGCCAGCGCAGCATCTCGGCACCGGTCTTTTGTGCGATGTAAGCACCCAGATGTCGATCGGGAGCCCAGATGATTTTCTCACCTTGAGCGTCGAGATGCTCGATCAGTTCGACAGCAATACTCGAGGTTACAATCCAGTCTGCTCTCGCCTTCACAGCGACCGACGTATTGGCATACACCACTACCGTGTAGTCCGGATGTTCATCGCAGAACTGCGAGAACTCATCGGCCGGACACCCCAAGTCTAATGAGCACTCCGCCTTGAGCGTTGGCATCAAAACCTGCTTTTCCGGACTTAGAATTTTGGCAGTTTCCCCCATGAAGCGCACACCGGCAATGATCAACGTCTGCGCGGGGTGCTGCTTGCCAAAGCGAGCCATCTCGAGCGAATCCCCGACGAAACCACCAGTCTCTTCGGCCAAAGCCTGAATTTCAGGATCTGTATAATAATGAGCAATCAAAACCGCATCGCGAGCTTTCAGCAAAGCACGGATTTTTGCCTTGTACTCCAGTTGCTGATCTGTCGATAAGGGAACCGGTTTAGGAGGAAATGGGTAATCCAGCGCAACAATACCAACCATACTGCTCATCAACTCATACCAAAAGGTCAGAAAGTTGGGCGATTATAGCGCCAAGTGACTGAGATCCCAATCACTGTGACCATCAACACTCGCCCATGCTGCCATACTCAATAGCAGGATCCAGACTATCCTCTAACCAGAGCTTCTG
>JAGOXX010000059.1 GCA_018059485.1 Aeromonadaceae bacterium
TCGCCCGGATGCGGGGTACCAGTTGCAATCGAGCCGGGACCGTTCGAGCATCCAGCTGCCCAGTCATTGCCACCACCCCTTGATAGACGCCAGCCGAGAAGTCTGTAATGTCGAGTAGTCCATCCTGCAACTTGATGGCCAGCTTGATATCACTCAGTGCCAAACGTGGCCCAGTCAAGCGACCAATATCGGCGCGCCCTTCAAGATTGAGCTGCCGCAGCCCCCGGAGATCCGGCTCTTGCTCCTTGGCTGCTGCGCTGCTCGATGGCTTTGCCTTGCTCTTGTCCGCAGTAACACCAAACCAGTCCATGTTGATCGCGGGTATCGAGATACTAAACAGTATCTTCGGTATCGGCGCTAGGAAGGCATCTAGGGAACCTTGCCATTTCAACTCGCCAAGCTGCCCACGGCCATCATGCAGTGACAGCTGCCGCTGCCGAGAATCATACCGCCAGTTTCCTTGTGCCTGGATGCTAGCCAAAGTCGGTGGTATCGCCTTCCCGTCTTGTGTTCCGCTCAGTTGCCACTCATCAAAACGAATTTGAGGATCAGTGTTACCCCACGTGGCCATCAAACGCCCCTGGTTTTGCCACTGCCCCTGAAGCGTTTGACTGGTTAGCTGAGCAGACCACACCCAGGGTGACAAGGTCACCGTCTGCTGTGCCCCTTCCCGGCTCAAGGCGACATCCGCCCGGCTATTGAGTTGTAACCGGGTAGCAGCATCCGGTTGTAGCAGCAAATCTAAGGTCCACGCCTTGGCTGTCCAATCTTGCCCCGACTGGCTTGGTTGTAGCCGAGCCTGAGTGGCCAGATGTCCCTGGAGTGAATCCAGTAAAAAATTTGTCGAGAGCTCGATGTCCAAGGGCTGATTGGGTGTTAGCAACCCCGTTTTCACATGGAGGTGCTGGAGAGAATAGGTTTGCTGGGTAGCCAGCTTGGTGAATGACAGGGTGCCATCTCGTACTAGGATCCCGGCCACCTTAAATTGATACCCGGATACCACCTGGCCTTGCTCGCCATCCGTCACAGCCGGGGGCGACGACACTGCAGGTCGAGAAAAGCGGTTCAAGAAATCATCGATATTGGTATGGCCATCGTCTAGCTGGTAGAGGTGGATCTGTGGCTGATCCAGCTCCAGCTGATCGATATGGATCTGCTGGGAAAAGAGCGGCATGAGGGCCACGCCAATCCGGCCTCGACCAACCACAAGAGTTGCCTTATCGGGGAAACCGCTTGGATTGAGCAGACGAACCTGCTCGATAGAGACGCCCACAGAGGGATAAAAAGACCAGGCGACGGCACCATCGATCTGCAGATCGCGTCCCGTCTTCTGTTTAACCTGGCTGATGAGGGTCTGTTTGATCTCGTCGGCACTGACCAAGAGTGTCAAACTGACAAGAGCGCCAACCACCAATAACAGCAGGGCCAGCACAAGATAGAGAGCCTTCTTCATAACCCCTCCTGGCTAACCAGCAGACGGCATAAGAAGGCCCGCTCATGTAAGGCCTGGTTTTACTCGTCCTGGCCTATCCGGCTGGCAACCGCACCTTGCTGGCTTTTATATTTGGCATTCGCTCGCTTGTTATAGGGGCGAGCCGCAGGCCCTGACAGCAACTCGAAATTCAGGGCTCCAATCACCATTTTAGGCCGTAATGCCAGCGGCAAGCGGCCGCCATTATAAAATTCCAGCACAATGCGCCCAGACCAGCCTGGATCGATACGATGAGCGGTCACATGAACCATCAGTCCCAGCCGAGCCAGCGAGGAGCGACCATCCAGCCAGCCGACGATATTGGCTGGCAGGGTGACAGACTCTAGCGTGACAGCCAGAGCCAACTCCCCCGGGTGCAGGATGAATGCCTCGCCATCAGGAATGATGATCTCGTCACTCATGACCCGATTGATGGCATCCGCCACCTCCTCTTTCGGGCCACTCAGATCGATAAAGGCTGCAGTGTGGGCCTGAAAGACACGAAATTCATTGCCAAGCAGAACATCGACACTAACGCCACTGATCCGCTCCTGACCCGGCATCGGGTCGATGACGATCTGACCTTCAGCCAGATATTTTTCGATATCACTATCGCAAAGACGCATTCCCTTCTCCTGGTAATCGATGTCGGTGCGCTTTAGCCTTGCAGCATGTGCAAGATCCGCGCTTTAAGCATATCGATGGCGATACGATTGCGGCCACCACGGGGCACAATCACATCGGCATATTGTTTGGATGGTTCGATAAACTGCAAAAACATGGGTCTGACTGTGTTCTGATACTGCTTGAGCACTGACTCCATAGTACGCCCCCGCTCCTGAACATCCCGTACCAGACGGCGGATCAGACAGATGTCGAGTGGGGTATCCATGAAGATGCTGACATCCATCAACTCACGCAGTCGAGGCTCGTTGAGTAGCAAGATCCCTTCGAGAATGATGATGCGTTTCGGGCTGAAGCGCGCCGTTTCGGCTAGGCGAGTATGTTCGGTATAGGAGTAGCGAGGAATATCAACCGCATTACCTTGTAGCAGCGAGCTGAGATGTTCTGCCAGCAGGGCGTGATCAAAGGCATTCGGATGGTCATAGTTGGTCTTAACCCGCTCTTCCATCGCCAGATGCGACTGATCCTTGTAATAGCAATCCTCGGTAATGACGCCGATCTGATCCTCGCCAAGCTCCATGACCAGCTCTTCAAAAATGGTATGGGCGATCAGACTCTTGCCGGATGCAGAAGCTCCGGCGATCCCGATGATGACACAGGAGCGTTGCGGTTCGGACATGGTTCTATTCTCAAATACGACTGTGATGGCCATGCGGCGCGGCGATTATACTAAAAATTGGTAGTCGCGCTAAATAATCAACTGCTTTTTCATCAGGTTAATCCGTATTGATAGTCAAGATGCTGCTCGGAACCGTTTTCCCCGAGAAATAGAGTGCGGCCGCCACTTTTCTCGCCATACGTAGATAATTCAGGGCCAATTTACTGCCTGGCTCCGCCTCGACCGGCGGACGCCCCTCATCCATATGCTCCCGCACCTGGATATGGAGTGGCAACTGAGCAAGCAGTGCGATGCCGTATTGCTCCGCGACCTTCTGACCTCCGCCGGTACCAAAGATGGCCTCCTGGTGGCCGCACTTGCTGCAGATGTGATAGCTCATGTTCTCGATAACTCCGAGAACCGGAATATCAACCTTGTTGAACATGGAGATACCCTTGCGCACATCCGCCAAAGCGATATCTTGCGGCGTCGTCACGATCAGGGTCGCGGTGGTCGGAACCTGCTGAGCCATGGTTAACTGGATATCGCCCGTGCCAGGCGGCATATCGACGATCAGATAGTCCAGCTCTCCCCAGCGTGTTTCATGGAGGATCTGCGACAGTGCCTTGCTGGCCATGGGGCCGCGCCATACGGTCGCCTCAGACTCGGGCACCAGAAAACCAATGCTGTTGCAGACGATGCCGTAGACAGAAATGGGCTGCATCTGTTTACCATCGTGGGAGGCAGGCCGTTCCTTGGTACTGCCCAGCATCAGCGGAATCGACGGCCCATAGATGTCGGCATCCAGTAGGCCAACCCGGGCCCCTTCGTGACGTAATGCCAGCGCCAGATTGACGGCCACCGTCGACTTTCCAACCCCGCCTTTGCCGGATGCAACGGCAATGATGTTGCGGATCCCCGGCAAACCAGGAACTGCGGAGGCACGAGCCAAGGTCGCAACATCCTGCTGCCAGTGCCACCAGACATGATGCACATCGGCAACCTGCCGGATACGCTCATCCAGCTCGGCTTTTAGTTCCTCAAGCCAGCTCGCTCCGGCAAAGGGAATGCGAAGATGAATGTGCACACCATCGCCTTGGGACTCAATGCGCTCGATAAAGCCGGCACTGAGTAAATCCCCCCCCCAACCCGAGGGTTTAAATTCACTTAACAGCTGGCGGATGACCTGCATATGTACTCCTTATCTGGACGACAGACGACAACTTCAGTAGCGGGATCCAGTCCGTGCCGACAAGACCAGGCCATCAGGGATCTTGGCCGAGTCTACAAGAAAAATGACGACATTCCAGGGCAAATCCGGTTGGCGGCGGCAATCCGTCTAGGCAGATAGACGTCCTTTCGGGTAACATGACGACTCCATTCATTTCCCGATACAGAAACAGGAACTATGGCCACCGCAGCTCGTAAAATTCTGGTTACCTGTGCCTTGCCTTACGCAAATGGCTCTATTCACCTCGGTCACATGCTCGAGCATATCCAGGCTGACGTCTGGGTTCGCTACCAGCGCCTGCGTGGCAACACGATCCACTTCATCTGCGCTGATGATGCTCATGGCACCCCGATCATGCTCAAATCTCAGCAGCTGGGCATGACCCCGGAGCAGATGATCGCCGAAGTATCCACCGAACATCAGGCCGATTTTGCCGGCTTTGGCATCAGCTTCGATAACTATCACTCGACGCACAGTGATGAAAACCGCGAACTGGCCAGCCTGATCTACACCCGACTGCGGGATGGTGGCTACATCAAGAGCCGGGGCATCTCCCAGCTGTTTGATCCAGAAAAGTCGATGTTCTTGCCGGATCGCTTCGTCAAGGGCACGTGCCCCAAGTGCAAGGCACCCGATCAGTACGGCGATAACTGTGATGTCTGCGGGGCAACCTACAGCCCGACTGAACTCATCAACCCCAAGTCAGCGGTTTCCGGTGCGACTCCGGTGATGAAAGAGACAGAGCACTTCTTCTTCGACCTGCCGCAATTTGCCGACATGCTCAAGGCGTGGACCACCTCCGGCGCCCTGCAAGAGGAGATGGCCAACAAGCTGAGCGAGTGGTTTGAATCCGGTCTGCAACAGTGGGACATCACCCGCGATGCCCCCTATTTCGGCTTCGAAATTCCGGATGCACCGGGCAAATATTTCTATGTCTGGCTGGATGCACCAATCGGCTACATGGGCTCCTTCAAGAATCTATGCCAAAAGCGCCCGGAGCTCGATTTCAATGAGTTCTGGAGCAAGGAGAGCACAGCCGAGCTCTACCACTTCATCGGCAAGGATATTCTCTATTTCCACAGCCTGTTCTGGCCAGCCATGCTTGAAGGCGCCGGTTTCCGTAAGCCGAGCAACGTCTTCGTCCATGGCTATGTGACCGTCAACGGCGCCAAGATGTCCAAGTCCAAGGGGACCTTCATCAAGGCGGGTACCTACCTGCAGCATCTGGATCCGGAATATCTGCGCTATTACTACGCCGCCAAGCTCAACAACCGGATCGATGATCTGGACTTGAACCTGGAAGACTTCGTGGCCCGCGTCAACGCCGATGTGGTCAACAAGCTGGTCAACCTGGCATCCCGTACCGCGGGTTTCATCACCAAGCGTTTCGATGGCCAACTGGCGGCCGAAAACAGTGAACCGGCCCTGTATGCCGAGTTCATTGCGGCACGCGAACGCATCGCCGAGGCCTATGAGGCCCGTGAATTCAGCCGTGCCATCCGTGAAATCATGGCGCTGGCCGATATCGCCAACCGCTATGTTGACGAGAAGGCTCCCTGGGTCATCGCCAAGCAGGAGGGCCGTGAGGCCGAGCTGCAAGCGGTCTGTACCGTTTCGCTGAACCTGTTCCGCGTCCTGATGACCTATCTCAAACCGGTTCTGCCGCAACTGGCCGAGCGCAGCGAAGCCTTCCTCGGGGAAACCCTGAGCTGGGATGGCATAGATGCGCCACTGCTGGCTCATACGATCGCCCCCTTCAAGGCACTGTTTAGCCGTATCGATCCGAAAAAGATCGAAGAGATGGTCAACGCCTCCAAGGAGGATCTGGTCGCCGAGGCAAGCAAGAGCCAGGGCACCAAGTCCCAGCATCAGAGTGCACCGGGTAAAGACAATGCCGAAGTAGAGCCCATCGCTGCCGAGATCGCCTATGACGACTTCGCCAAGATCGACCTGCGCATCGCTCGCATCGTCACGGCCGAGCTGGTACCCGACGCCGATAAGTTGTTAAAGCTGCAGCTGGATATCGGGGGTGAGACCCGTCAGGTCTTTGCCGGCATCCGTGCGGCCTACAACCCGGATGATCTGGTCGGTAAACTGACCGTCATGGTGGCTAACCTGGCACCGCGCAAGATGCGTTTCGGCATGTCCGAAGGTATGGTGCTGGCCGCAGGGCCTGGCGGGAAGGATCTCTATATTCTGGAGCCACACTCAGGCGCCGCCCCGGGTATGCGGGTGAAATAACCCCGAAGTAATGCTCTCGATAAGAAGTAATGCTCTCGGTAAAACGGCCCATCTGGGCCGTTTTGTTTTTCCAGCACAGCTGAGGTGCTGCAGCAAGTGTACGGCTATTCGGCCCCACCATGCCCCCTCGAAGAGACAAGATCCCGCCCGGCACGCTCATAATCCAGCTCCTGCAGCGAAAAATAGTCAGCCAGTTGTGATCGCGTGGGCAGCTCTTGTTCCCCCACAGTGGCCAGCAGTTGAGCCAACTCGTCGAGTTCCGAGCGCAGCAATCGTCCCAGCTGTTTGCGTCTATGCTGCACAAGATCGGCTAGCTCCCTCTCCTGCTGCTGCCGGAGCCATCGCAGTAACGAATCCAGATCGGCAAACTGCCCCAGTCGCTCCTGCCAACGGCGACACTCCCCCCAGAGCGGACGCCACTGTGGCGCCACTGCAACCAGGATCTCCAGCAGGTAGCGCAACGCTTTGAGTGCCAACCGTAACTGATGCAGAGTTCGCAACGATCCCTGCTGGCAACACAGCAACCGATCCCTGCTGCGCTGCAGATAGAGACTCAGTTGTAGGGCCAGCAGCTCCTGCAATAATGTAGGCGTCATTCGTTGTTGCCACACCATGAGCCGCTGCCCTGACTCCCTCACCAGAGGGGACAACAGAGCCACCGCTGGTTTTCGACAACCAGGATCCCGACGCTGCAAGGTGCGCCGAGCTCGTTTGCTGTGTGGTAAATAGGCCAGATATGTTAAGAAAACATCCCGCTCACGCCAGTCATTGCACTGCTTGAGCAGTTTTTTCTGCAGCCGAGTGACACCATTCTCCACTCCCGGCAATGAGCAGATAGTCCATAAGGGGCTCCAGGCGAGCAGGGTACGCAGCGTGATGCGAAACTGATGCAGATCCTCGACATCCCACTGCGCCTTGGCGACCAGTTCAGACAACTGCAGCCACCGTTGACTCAACAGATGACTGGCCGAAGATGGCGATTCAATAGGCACGAAACCCCTCCACCACACCAGATGCCGACTCCCACGGCTGCGACTCGAGGTGCGTGATCACAGTTCTCGTCACCGTCGCGCTGCGAGGCCCTTGCTGAAGCCAGGCTAAAAATTGGTCGATGGCATGCGGCTCTCCACGCGCAAATACAACAACCGAGCCGTCCGGTAAATTGCTGGCGCGACCACGCAACCCGAGCCGTAATGCCTGCTGTTGGGTGAAATAGCGGAAGCCAACCCCCTGCACATGACCATAAACTCTGACCTCGACCGCGTTATCCGACATTTGTTGGGCTCCTTGCTATAGCTTTAACGACCAGAGCGTTATGATGAAACCAGTTTCACACCTCAGGATTTAGCGCCTTATGAAAGAAGTCAAATTTAGTTGGTACGACCGAGTACTCGTTAATCTCACGGTTCGCGAAAAGTTTCACGTGCTGTTCTGGTTCCCTCTGGTGATGATTTTGCTCATCACCGGACTCTTACTCAGTCAGAACAACAACCTGCGACAGCTCGATGCTGTGCAGGCTCTGGAGCTGAAGCTGCAAAGTAGCGCAGCACTGCTGGAACAGGTCAAGGATGCCAGTTCACTGCAACTGCCTGCCGGGATCCGCCTCTCCGACAGCGGCGTCGCCGGTCAGCAGCAAGTTGGCGATGCAGTAACGATTACGGTTCAAGCGGGGGATAGTCGCTTTCTCAGCGGCACTGTCGATCTGAGCATCTACTCCCTGTTTGGTGGCCACTCCCTGACCTACATCCTGATTGCGGCAGGAATTGTGCTGATGGCCATCGTCAGTTTCTTGCTCAGCAGCTTCATCAGCCGCGCCATCTTCTCGCTGAACAAGGCGTTACGCCGGGTGGCGGATGGCGATCTGACTGAACGGCTGAATTTTGTGCCGACACGAGACGAGTTCAGCGCCTTGGCACAGAGCATAGATACGTTGGTGGCCCGCCAGCAACATACCGTCAAGCTGGTGCACGACAGCGCCGAAGCCCTGGAGATGTTCGCCGATGAGTTTCGTGAGGCCGCTCAGGATGGTCAGATGACCGCCGCCTCTCAGCGGCAATATATCGATTCTCTGGCTACTGCCATGGAAGAGATGACCGCCGCCATTCGCGAAGTCGCCCGCAATGCCACCGAGACCTCGACCCAAACCCATCACTCCCGTGATGAGGCGGCGCAGGGTGCTGCCAGCGTGAGTCGCACCATAGATGCGATCCAGTCTCTGGCCGATGAGATAAGCCAAGCCTCGAGTGCCGTTGAACAACTGACGGCGCGCGCCAACAAGATCAACGACGTGGTGACTGTTATCAACTCCATCTCGGGGCAGACCAACCTGCTGGCACTCAATGCCGCGATTGAGGCGGCCCGGGCCGGGGAACAGGGGCGCGGTTTTGCGGTGGTTGCCGACGAGGTGCGAACCTTGGCCGGACGCACCCAGCAGGCAACCGTCGAGATCCAGAAGATGATCGAAGAGCTGCAAAGCGGCACCGGCGATCTGAACCAGATCATGGAGAAGACGGTGCATCAGGCGGCGACCAGTCGCGATCTGATCAGCGGCGTTGGCCACGATATCGAACGCATCGCCAGCTACAGCGAGTCGGTCTTTGAGATGAGTGCGCAGATCGCCACCTCTGCCGAGCAGCAGAGCTCGGTAGCCGCCGAAATTGCACAAAATATCGAAGGTGTTCGCCAACAAGCCATGCAGGTTGA
>JAGOXX010000198.1 GCA_018059485.1 Aeromonadaceae bacterium
CCATAGAACAACTTTTCCGGCAGGCCGATGACCGCATCGAGCAGGTTCTCTTCAATCAGCTTCTGGCGAATTTGTCCTTCGCTCGAGCCCCGGAACAGCACGCCGTGGGGCACTACCACGCCCATACGCCCGCTATGAGGTTTGAGCGTCTCAATCATATGCAGGATAAAGGCGTAGTCGCCCTTGGTCTTGGGCGGAATGCCACGGCGGAAGCGGCTGAATTTGTCGTGCTCGGCCTCTTCATGGCCCCACTTGTCGAGCGAAAACGGCGGGTTGGCGGTGACCACATCAAACAGCATCAGATCGCCGTTCTTATCCAGCAGCTTGGGGTTACGGATGGTGTCGCCCCACTCGATCTTGTGGTTATCCTCGCCGTGCAGAAACATGTTCATCTTG
Organism: Aeromonadaceae bacterium; assembly: GCA_018059485.1. Classification (GTDB taxonomy): domain Bacteria; phylum Pseudomonadota; class Gammaproteobacteria; order Enterobacterales; family Aeromonadaceae; genus Pseudaeromonas. Next base: position 397 of record JAGOXX010000198.1, read on the forward strand.
GCCAGTGACCAGGTGGAGCCGATGGCCTCCTGGCCGTAGAGCGCATATTGGCGGCTGCCGTGGTTGGCAACGATTTTGCGCCCGCACTTCATCAGCAGGGAGCCGGAGCCACAGGCCGGATCGCAGATGGTGTCACCCGGCTGGGGTTCGAGCAGCTCGGCAATCAGATCGGAGACTTCCGGCGGGGTATAGAACTCACCGGCCTTCTGACCACCGCTGGCGGCGAAATTCTTGATCAGGTATTCGTAGCCGCCTCCGATCACATCCAGCGAGCCGACCCGAGAAGGCTTGAGGTTGAGCGCCTCCTTGGCAAAGTCTTCGAGCAGATGGCGCAAGATGGTGTTCTTCTGCTTCTCTTCACCGAGCTTGTCGGTATTGAACGAGATGTCCTGAAACACGCTCTTGCCCGCATCCTTGAGCTTGGTGCCATTGGCCTCTTCGAGCGCATGCAGCGCCATATCGATGCGGGTGCCATTGCCCGGCTCGTGGCGGTGTTCATACAGGTGATAGAAGCTGGATTCCTTGGGCAGCACAAAGCGCTCGTTCTTCATCATCTCGTCGATGAGTTCGGGCTCGTCACCGTATTGGGCCTGGTAGTTGTCGTAGTGATCCTGCCAGACATCGGAGATGTATTTGAGGAACAGCATCGTCAGGATGAAGTCCTTGTAGGTATCGGCGCTGACGGTGCCGCGAAAGGTATCGCAAGCCGCCCACAGGGCTTTGTTGATCTCATCCTGATTGATTTGTTCGGTCATGGTGTCGTTCCTCCTAGTTGGCCGTCGCCGGTGGCGGCAGCCAGAAAATCGTTGGCGATGCGGCGTTGAAGTTGCACGCCGTTGCTGATCAGCTGTTGCAGCGTCTGCTGTTGCTGGCGCAGGTTCTGTTGCAGGGCGGCCAGCGCCGCCTGTTGGCGGAGTGCAGGCAAGGCCAGCGGCGTCTCGGCCAGCACACTGCGGCGGATGCTTTTGACCTGCGAGCCTTCGGCGTTCTGTTCAAAATAGCGCTGACTGGGCTCTTGATTGAGCCACCAGGCCAGATACTCCGGCAGCAGTTGAGCGTGGCAGCGCAGCAGATAAAACACAGGTGCCGCCACCGCCTGGATGGCCGCCTGCTCGATGCTGTGATCCACGCTAACGGCGAAATTGCGGTTGCCCTTGGCGACAAACAGCACGTCACCGGGGCGCAACCAGCCGGGATCTTTCTTGCCGGTCAGGGTGGTCGTCTGGCAACCGTCCCAGCGGATGCCGAGCTCGACGCTGACATCCTTGATCTGCACCACCCGGATATCCGACCCCTCGGCTTCCGGCACTTTGCCGCGAAAGGGATAACCCGGCAGGATCTCGCAGACGCTGGCAAGGGAGGTGAGCTGCATCGAAAATCCTTCATCATCTGACATGATGCAAAATCATGGTGCCAAGCGAGGATGAAGTAAAGTTATTTTTTGCATCATCTTGAATGATGCCGCACATATTCGACCATTTGTTGGCCAACTTACTCGCCGATGATGGCAACTCTGCAGCCGTTATCGCAGTTTGACACTCGGTGATGGCAATTCATCGCGGAGCTGCTACAACTTAAAACTAAGTAATATTTAGTTTTGGAGGCTGAATGCGCCTTCTTATTCGCCCGGAGCCTTACCCTGATGAATCACTGGAGAGCTATCTGCTCAGGCTGAGCCAGGAGAATGGCTTTGAGCGTTATGCGCTGCTGAGTGGGGCCATCCGTGACAGCCTGTTGGTGCAGGATCATGAGGCCAGTGGCGCTTTCCCGTTGGAGCTAGCGCGCGTCAATGTGTTTCATGCCAATCGCTCCAGCGGGTTGAGAGTTAGAGCCCTGCAACTGTTTGCGCAGTTGACCGATCTGGATCCGGCCTGCCTGTTACAACTGAGCTTGATGCACTCCGGACTGCATTTCGGCTCTGGGCATGCTTGCGTACATCGTGCCGGTATCGTCCTGCGCCCTATATCACCCAAGCACCGCAAGGCTATGGGTTGGCTGATATTTATAGCCATCTGATTCATGCCCAGGGTAACCGCGAGGGTTACCCCTACTCTTGAGGTGTCTTGCCACTCAGGGCGCCTTGCAAAACTCCGGGATCGTCACCTGGGCCAAGGCTTGCTGCAGGCTGGCGGGCAGCTCATGCTGGTTCCACTGATCCAGATGGACCAGTTCGCTTAAGGGCAGGCGCTGCTGCCAACCCAGGCGCTGCAGCTCGGGCTCGGGCATAAACTCGCTAACATAGCCGACACACAGATAGGCCAGCGGATAGATATGCTCCGGCAGCTTGAGCAACTG
>JAGOXX010000007.1 GCA_018059485.1 Aeromonadaceae bacterium
CGACTCGCTGTGGCTGCTCTGGTTGGTCTGCATTCCCCTGTTGTTATTGCCCTGGTTTATTCGGGATTAAATGGTGCCCGAGAGGTAGTGAGATTGATGCTTTATGTCGACTAGCGAGTCATTCCCCTTGGATAGCGACGACTGTCTGTTGATTCTGCCGGGATTGAGATTACCCTTGGCGGAGATTGAGCTGAGTGCGATCCGGGCCCAAGGGGCTGGGGGACAGAACGTCAACAAGGTCTCTTCGGCTATCCACTTGCGCTTTGTGGTGGCAGCCTCCTCCTTGCCTGATTTTTATAAGGGACGTCTGCTGGCCCTGAAGGATCAACGGCTGACCCGCGATGGAGTCATAGTCCTTAAGGCGCAGCAGCATAGAACCCAGGAGCAGAATCGGCAGGATGCTCTGGAGCGACTGGTTGCGCTGATCCGCGAGGCTGGGTTCGTCCAGCCTCGGCGGATCGCCACCAAGCCGACCCGCAGTTCACAACGTCGGCGGGTGGAGAGCAAGACTCGACGTGGCGAGGTCAAGGCGCTGCGCAAGGTTGACTACTAACGTGGTTGGGGCCATCAGGAGATCCCATGCCGGGTCATCGCATCGATGAGGAGCTAGAGCTGGTATGCCTGCAACGCGCTCAGGCAGAGACGCTGTTTGCCCTGATCCAGACTCATAGAGCCTATCTCTCCCGCTGGTTGTCCTGGCCTCAGGAGATCCAATCCCTCGACGATACCCAGAGTTTCATCCGTTACTCTCTGCAGCAGTTTGTGGCGGGGCAAACCCGACTCTATGCTCTGCAGTTTCGTGGTGACCTGGTGGGTATCTGTGGTTTTAATGCCATCAACAAGAGCCTGCATCGGGTGCGGATTGGCTATTGGCTGGCCGAACCGTGGCAAGGACATGGCATTGTGACCCGCGCCTGTCGTGCGCTGATTGCCAAGGCGTTTGGTGAGTGGCAGATGGCGGTTGTCGAGATCGCGGTGGCGCTGGATAACCACCCCAGCCGGGCTGTCTGCGAACGACTTGGTTTGCGCCCGAGCCTCTGTATTCCACAGGCCGAACAGCTGGGAGAGCTCCTGGTCGATCACCTGGTCTATGCGGTGACAAGGGATGAGTGGTTGGCCACAGAAGCCAGCCATGAAGACTATCAAGTCTGATTGAGTCTAGTTATTCTGTTCCCTCAGTTCTGAACGGTGAGCTAGTGATGCGAACTAATCTTCGATGGTGGTTGAGCCTACTTTTGGTGTGCTCCTGGCCAGGTATGGCCGAGCCGACGTCGGCCGAGCAGCCGGTTTTGCCGGTGACCAAGCCCTCTGTGGTTGCCGAGCCTCAGTCGCCGATCTATGGCTGGATTGAGACCATTCACCTGCCGACCCAAGGGCTGTTGATGGAGGCCAAGTTGGATACCGGAGCCCAGACTTCATCCCTGGATGCCAGGGAGATCCAGGAGTTTGAACGCGATGATGTGCCTTGGGTGCGATTTCGTATCGAAGGGGAACGTGATGGCCAGCCAGAAAGTCAGGTGGTGGAGCGACCGATCCTGCGTCGCGTCAAGATCCGCGGTGCCGGTGGTGTTGACCACCGCTATGTGGTTCGCATGCAGCTATGCATTGGTCATCAGGCCTATGAGGAGCAGTTCACCTTGCGTGATCGTCGACAGATGGCCTATCCCGTCCTGCTGGGGCGACGAACTCTTGAACATCTCGGTGCCGTGGATGTAAGACGCCAGCACACCCATGAGCCGGCCTGCTAGCGGTTCATCACTGTCTCTTCGGACTATCCGGATCGGCACTGCCACTCTTGTTGCTCTCCAACCGATAGAGCAACTCGAGGCCCTCCTCCCCATCGACCTGCTGACCCAGCTCAACGAAGCCCAGCGAACGGGCTAACGCCAAGGACGGCTGATTATCGGGGGCGATCGACAGAATGAATCGCTGAACTCCCTGCTCCTGAGCAAACTGCAGCAGCCGCTGCAGAGCCTCGCGTCCCAGCCCTTGTCGCCGCCAGTTGGGATAGATCTCGTAGCCAATCTCGATCCCGTCGGTGCCCAGTGTCGCCAGATAATCGGGATCCGGTGGCGTATGAAAGCCAATATGGCCAATCATCTCGCCGGTCTCCCGCCAGATGATGGCGCGCAGGCTCCAGCGTAGATAAGCCGGATCCTGATGAAGATCCTTCAACCGCATGGCCATGAGTCGCCACTGGCTCAACCAATCATCGGGAAGCTCCCCGCTGCACAGATAGCTGGCGGCCGCATCAGCATTGGCCTGTACGCAGAGGCTTAGAAAATGGCTATCCAGCGTACGCAGCAGCAAGCGCTGGCTCGCAAGATCGGTTGTTTGCCGCGAGTTATTGGGCATTCATCTTTCCCGCACTGGATTTAGGGCGATAGCTGTCACCTTGGGGTGATAGGGTATTTCCTAGCCAATTCAGCATGGATAATGCCTCAGGATTGACGGAATGGTGTCAACTCGGGGGCTGACATGGTTGGAATAAATTCGATGATCTCATAAGTTGCCGCGTGAGCCTGATGAAATGGATCCTCCTTGAGCAACTGCTCGAGTTGGCCTCGACAGGGGAGGGTGGCCAGGATGACACCACCGGTTCTCGGCTCCTGACGGCCGGACAATAGAAAATGACCTTCGGCATAGTGGCGTTCAAGAAATTCCCGGTGTGCCGGTATCAGGGCATCGATATCGGCTAAGGGGCGGACGTAGTGCAGCAGAACGATAAACATAGGAACTCCCCTGATTGTTCATCTTTTTGCCATTGGACGCCTGTTCCTTGCCAGGATCAAGCCTTCCGTGCGTATCCTTGCGTCCCAAAAACCCGCTCCCAATTATGCTACAGCGACCAGGTAGCACACGCTGACACGCCGTAAATCCGTCCATGGAGGCTCCGCCGCGCCATCCCTGGCGCGGAGGGGCAGCTTAGCGCTACCTGGCTTCTGTGATGGGGGTTCTGCTATTTGGAACAGCATGTTAGGGATGGCTCAACGTTATCTCTTCCTCGCTAACTGACTGACATGGCTGTCACGGGTCGTTCTTTTGGTCTCGATCCCGTACTATGAATCCAGACCAACAGGAGGGTATCAGATGACTATTACGATTGGACGCGTGGATTTCTCGGTGCCGGAGCAGGCTGACGTACTCGTGGGTTTGCTTGACGCTTATGCTCTCGACCCCATGGGTGGGGGAGCAGGCTTGGCTCCCGAGGTCAAAGCCTGTCTGGCAGAACGACTCGCCGATGTGCCTGGCGCCATAGGCCTGGTGGCTTGGCTGGATGGTGTTCCGGCGGGAATGGCAACCGCATTTACTGGCTTTTCGACCTTCGCGGCGCGGCCCCTGCTGAGTATCCATGATTTGGCGGTGTTGGCACCGTTTCGTCGCCAAGGGGTTGGTCAGGTACTGCTGCAGGAGTTGGCGCAGATCGCGGCCGAACGGGGGTGCTGCAAGTTGACGCTCGAAGTGTTGAGTAACAATCAGGTCGCGCAGGGGGCGTATCGCAAGTCCGGCTTTGCTCCCTACGCTCTGGATCCGGAGGCGGGCACGGCCCAGTTCTGGCAGAAATGGCTGCCGTGATGTGCCGCTCAGTAGGCTGACTCAACGGTTAAACCTTAGGTTCGAACAGCAGATCCTGGCCTCGTTGGTTGGGGATAAAGGCTAACAAGGCATCGTCATGGCTGATGCTCCATCCGCTGTGCTCCTGGGCAACGCGGATCGGAGTGCCTTGCGGCAGATGCAAGGGTTCTGGGGCGCCGGCCAACGTTTGGATCAGCAGCTGTTCTCCCTCTTGATTTTGCAAACGCAGATACGCTTGTTCACCTCGTTGTTCGACCTGCAGCAGATGCAACTCATCCTGCCCGTTCAGCAGGGCGTGCGCATCGCTGGTCTGGTTGATCTGGCGAGTCTCGCCCCAGGCGTCTTGTTCATCGGCTTCGGCCAGCAGTGGCACACCAGCCAACGCCAGACCCAAAACCAGATACTGCATCGTGGATTTCATCAATCGGTTCCTTCTATCAGGAGTCGGGCCAGTCTAGGGTAAAGACTCCGATCTGTCAGGCTGAACAATCCAAGCCGAGTGCTGGATCACATCAGTTTTGTGACACTGCCCATTTGAAAACCATTTCGCTCACAAAAATTACATTTTAGTCAATTGCCGGGGCCAATCTGCCGAGGAAAAGGTGGATAATGCAGCACATTGAGACCGGTTACATGCTTAATCTTCAGTCAGCGTTTCGGTCTCAGTCCAAAAATTATTATTAATAATCATTAAGTTATTTCGTTACAGCGATAACGAAAATTTGAGAGCCAGTGATAGTTGTCTTGTCCGAGTCGGCCTGTTGGCCTTCTTCAGTCAGGCTTGTTGCCTCTGCCGAAATGGAATGTGCCAGAGATGACAAGGAAAGGAAGCAGACGTTCGTCCAAGAACGCACCGCGCATTCCACTTTAACGTCACAACATGAAGGGAATATTCACAATGAAAAAAATGAAGTTGAGCGCACTGACTCTCGGAGTTGGTGTCGCTATGGCTCTGGCCAGCAGCGCCGCCAATGCTGGCGTCATGGTCCATCTGTTCCAATGGAAATTTAATGACATCGCCAACGAGTGTGAGACCGTGCTTGGTCCCAAGGGTTTTGATGCGGTGCAGATCACTCCGCCGAACGAGCATAAGCAAGGCAGTGATTGGTGGGTTGTCTATCAACCGGTTTCTTATACCAACTTCAATAGCCGAGGCGGCACGGAAGCCGAACTCAAGAGCATGATCCAGCGCTGTAAGACAGCTGGGGTCAAGATCTACGTCGATGCAGTCTTCAACCAGATGGCCAGTGGCTCTGGTACAGGTACCGGTGGCAGCAGCTATTCGGATCGTAACTATCCGTACCTGGGTTACAACGACTTCCACAGCCCATGCTCCATCAGCAGCTACGGCGATCGCTACCAGGTCCAAAACTGTGGTCTGCTGGGGATGCCAGATCTGAACACTGGCTCCAGCTATGTGCAAAATCATATCGCCACCTACCTGAAGACTCTCAGCAGTTGGGGTGTTGCTGGTTTCCGTGTCGACGCCGCCAAACATATGAGCGTCGCCGATCTGGGGGCCATCTATTCACTGGCTGGCAATCCGTTCATCTTCCAGGAGGTGATCGGCGCGAGCGGCGAACCGATCCAGCCGGGTGAGTACACTGGGCTTGGTGTCGTGACCGAATTCAAGTACGGCACCGATCTGGCCTCCAACTTCAAGGGACAGATCAAGAACCTGAAGAGCTTTGGTGAAAGTTGGGGGCTGCTGCCTTCCGATAAGGCTGAAGTATTTGTCGTCAACCATGACCGTGAGCGTGGTCATGGCGGCGGCGGCATGCTGACCTACAAGGATGGTGCCCTGTATAACCTGGCCAACGTCTTCATGCTGGCGTGGCCGTATGGTAAGTATCCGCAAGTTATGTCTGGATATGATTACGGTAGCAATACCGATGCGGGTGGCCCGAGTGCTACGGCCTGTGCGACCGGCTCAACCTGGAACTGTGAACACCGCTGGAGCAACATCGCCAACATGGTTTCCTTCCACAATACAGTGCAAGGCACCGCCATGACCAACTGGTGGGATAATGCGAACAACCAGATCGCTTTCGGCCGGGGTTCCAAGGGCTTTGTGGTCATCAACAATGAAACCAGCGCCATGACTCAGTCGCTGCAAACGGGTCTGCCAGCTGGCACCTACTGCAACGTACTGGCAGGTAGTCAGCTGTGCAGTGGCAGCAACATCACGGTCAACAGCTCTGGCTATGCCACCTTCACCGTGGGTGCCAAGCAGGCGGCTGCGATTCACATCAATGCCAAGCCGTGTGCGACGAACTGCCCACCAGAAGTCAAATTCACCTCCATGTACTTCCGTGGCACCAGCAACAGCTGGGCGGCTGCACCTATGACCGTGGATACGACAACCCGTGTCTGGTCAACCGAAGTGACTCTCACCGGGGCTGGCGACAGCACGGGTGCTCAACGCTTCAAGTTTGACGTCTATGGCAACTGGACCGAAAACTATGGTGACACCGAAGCCGATGGCATCGCCGACAAGGGCAGCACCAAGGACATCTATTTCAGCAGTGTTGGTAAGTACAAGGTTTCTCTTAAAGAGAGCGATATGAGCTACACCCTGACGAAGATTGATGCCAACCAGGCACCGGTCGCCGTTGTGTCGCCGAAGACCATCAGCGTCAAGGTGGGTGATAGCATCGTCTTTGATGCCTCTGGCTCAACCGATGACAGCGCCGTTACCGGCTACAGCTGGTCAACCGGTGGTTCTGCCAAGACGGAAACTGTGCTCTTTGATACCGTAGGTACCCAAACTGTCAGCGTGACTGTGATGGATGCGCAAGGATTAACCTCCACCACGTCTGCGACTGTTACAGTGACGGATGATAATGGCACCTTTGACAGCACCTACTCCACCATGAACTTCCGTGGTACGCCCAATAGCTGGGGTAGCATGGCGATGACGTTGGTGGCTGACAATACCTGGGAAGCGACGGTAACCTTCGATGGTCAAACCAACCAACGCTTCAAGTTCGATGTCGCCGGTAACTGGACTACCAACTTCGGTGATACCAATGCCGATGGTACGGCTAACCAGGGTGGCTCCGATATCAAGACCTCGGTCGTAGGTACTTACAAGGTGCAGTTTAACGACTCCACGCTCAAGTACACCCTGACCAAGATCTCCGGTGACGATGAAGTTTATACCGGCAACCTGACCAGCCTCTATTTCCGTGGCACCCCGAACAGCTGGGGTTCAACAGCGATGAAGCTGGTTGCCAACAACACCTGGCAGGCGACTGTGACCTTCACCGGCGCGGGTGACAGCACGGGTACTCAACGCTTCAAGTTTGATGTTCTGGGTGACTGGACCAAGAACTATGGAGATACCAATGCCGATGGTACTGCTAACCTGAGTGGTTCTGATATCAAGAGCTCTGTGGTTGGTACCTACCTGGTCACTTTCAACGACAGCACCCTCAAGTACACAGTGGCGGCGCAATAACAGAAATCTGATTGTAGGAGCCTGCCCTGCAGGCATGCCCGATGGCGAACCAGCAATGGTTCGCCATTTTTTTTACTCAAGCTGAGGTCGTTGTTGGGGTTGCTGGCGTGGCTTGGAACCTCGGGATGGAGACGGATACAGAGCCGATTTATCAGTTCACGGCGTTGGCGGGGTTACTTCCAGATACTCACCACTGGCATTGCGACGATAGTAACGGCCATCGCGCACATAGTAACGAATGCCATCGATATCGACGCGGGTCATGCCATTTTCATAATAAGGATTATTTTCCTGAACCTGGCTCGCAGCTGGTGGTGTAACGACCCGGTAGCGATCGCCATGCAGTTGATACCAGATTTCATTGACGACAAAGTAGGTCAGGCCAGCAAACAGCACAGTCCTGTAACCGGGGGGTAGTATATCGACCACGATGCCAGGGCGAGGACCTGGATAGATGGGAGGCGGGTAAATCGGTGTTGGATGTCTATGTGCAGGGGGAGCCCATCCCAGAGGCTGTGGTTGTCCAGCCCCTCCGCCAGGTTGATCTCCTGGCCCACCTTGCGGAGCTCCCGGGTTGGCATGCACGGCCGTAGCGGTTAAGAGCGTGATGCATAACCAGATCATGGATTTCATTGCTTACTCCGACAGTGGGACTCGCCCCTGTTGGCACAGGGCCAGATAACAGATGATGGATGCCGGAAGTATCCGGAAAGAGCATGCCTACAGACAAGCTGAGGAGCGGTAAATTTCCGCAAAGAATCGTAAGGCTGGGTAAGTCTGGTGGGGCTGGTTAGATTGATATACATCAACCCGAACGGGATTAATCGGCTGTTTTTTTGCCTGTGATTGTCATCTCATTTTCCGGGGGCGTAGAGTAGCCGGGTTTGCGAGGCTCGGTGGCTCTTGGTGATATGGAGATCGGAATGCAATCGTGCAATTACAGATGGCGATGGTGCCGTGATGCTCTGCGGCGTTTTGTCCTCGGGACTTTTCTTGTTCTCTGCTCCCCGCTGCTGTGGGCCAAGCAGACCCTGAGCCCCTGCCATTCGGATCTGGCGGTGGGAAGCCGTTGTCGTCTGGCAATCAATGAGCTGCACCCGACCCAGCCGGGAGTTGGCTTGCTGCAGGTCGAGCAGGAGGTTGAGAAACTGCGGCACAAGAGTGCCAAGAAGCTCTGGGCATTGGCGCAGAAGAAGCGGATCCCCGTGGTTATTGGACCGGATGGTCGCTACTGGCTGGTTGATCGCCATCATCTGACCCGGACACTTTGGAGTCTCGGGATGCGGGAGGTCCCGGTCACCATCGAAGGCAAACTCACCGACGCGAGTCAGTTTTGGTCACAGATGCAGGAAAGGCATTGGGCCTGGCTCCACGACGAACATGGCCATTCTATCTCCCCCGACAAGTTACCGACGCATATCGCACTGCTGCCTGATTATCCCTATCGCTCTTTGGCTGGATTTGCTGAAGATGCGGGTCTCTATAGCAAAGGGAATAACCCCTATTTTATCGAGTTTGCTTGGGCTCAATACCTGGGTGAGAAGCTTAAATGGCGTGCCGTGACCCGCGATAATCTTGAGACCTTGCTCAAAGCCAGTTCAATCCTGGCCTGTTTGCCCGATGCGGCTGGCCTGCCTGGCTATCCTGGGCGTGAGTGTCAGGAGTAATCTGATGGCGGCTTTGCGTGGCCCCCCGCGGTTTGCGATGTACCGCTAAGTTTCAACTTCTTCTATTTACTGAGAGCAGACAGCGGGCCTCGTTTGACCTAGCATGCTGATCTTTCCCTTGTTAACGATTTCATGAACCGTATGGATATGTGGCGGCCTGGGCTCTGTCTGACATTAGCCCTGATATCAGGAAGTTGTCTGGCTGACGGATATGGGCAGTACCAGTTGGATAGGCTTGTTCGCATTGATCGCCAACAAGAACGAAGCCGGATTGAGATCGACTATCTGGATCTCTGGTTGGCCGAGCTGGCGTCATATGTCCAGACTCCCGGCCGCCAATTCGAGTCGGATGAAGAGCGCCAGCGTGCCAAGGCGGATCTACGAGCCTTGGAGAGTATTGTCGGGTTGGCGGTGCTGGAGCCTGACTCGGCCCCCTTGGTGAAACGCTGTGCTTTGCTGGCCGATATTGCTTACCACTTTGGGCTGGATGGTGCCGCTCAACGAGCGGATCTAGCCTTCAATCGCTGGTTGCTGCTGGCGCCACAGGAGAGTGAGGTTCACTACCACTACGGCCGTTTTTTGCTGACCTCGGGCCAATATCCTCGAGCCGTTTTCTACTTGAAGAATGCCTTCTCCCAAGGGGTTCTTGATGCCGAACTGTTGTTGGGAATGGCTCTGCTCAAACTGGGTGAGCGCGAGGAGGCGGAGAGCTATCTGCGTCATTACCAACTGACGCACCCGAGTGATGCCAGGGTTCTGTCGTTGCTGCAACAGAGTCAACAGATGGATGTGGTCGCCAAACCCCAGGCTAAGAGTCAGGCCTCACCCTACGTCAATGCCCCGTGAGACAACCACATCTGATGAGCTGAGGGTGCCAGTTTGAATTCATCTGGCACCCTCAACGAGCGCGCTTAGACCTTCACTACGCGACGGGGCAGCAATAGATTCAGCAGCATGGCGGTGATACCACCGGTGGCAACACCGAACGAGAGAACACTCTTGAGTAGTTCGGGCAAGTGCTGCAGAACCTCGGGAACCTGGGCGACCCCTAAGCCCATGGCTAGGGAGACGGCCAGGATCATCAGGGTTCTTCTATCCAAAACTTCCCGAGAGATGATTCGTACGCCAGCGGCAGCTATGGTACCGAACATCACCACGGTTGCGCCGCCGAGGACAGGCTCAGGGATCTGCTGAATAAAGGCGGCGACACCCGGCAGTAAACCGAGCAGTGCCAGCATGGCGGCGATGAAAAAGCCGATGTAACGGCTGGCAACTCCAGTCAGTTGAATGACACCATTATTCTGGGCAAATACCGACATCGGGAAGGTACCGACCACTGCGGCCAGCATGGAATTCAGGCCATCGGAGAGAACCCCACCTTTGATGCGGGCCATGTAAAGTGGGCCGTCCACGGGCTCGCCGGAGACATCCGAGGTTGCCGTCATGTCACCAATGGCCTCGAGGGCTGTGACGACGAAGATCACTGTGATGGGGATGAAGAATTGCCAGTTAAATCCAAGACCGTACTGCAGGGGGTGTGGCAACGCGATCCAGGTCTCGCTGGATTGTAACGGATTCAGGCGGCCGAGGAAAAAGGCCACTATGTAGCCAATCAACATGGCAATGACAATGGCGGAGAGGCGTAACCAGGGGTTTTTGCTGCGCTGCAGCAGAACTATGGTCAGCATGACCACCAGGGAGAGCCCCAGATTTTCCAGGCTGCCAAAACTACCGTCGCTCATCGCGGCAAAGCCACCGCCCATGCTGATGAGACCAACCTTGATCAGAGTTAATCCAATCAGCAAGACCACGATGCCGGTCACCAAGGGGGTGATGACCTGGCGTACCAGATGCAAGCAGCGACTGACGATGACCATGCTGATGGCGGCAATCAGAATAGTGCCAAACAGAGTGCCGAGCATCTCCTCATTGGGCATAGCAGCCTGCTTCAGTGCGAGCCCCGAGGCGATAATTGGCCCCAGAAAATTGAAACTGGTTCCTTGAACGGAGAGTAGCCCGGAGCCGACAGGACCGAAGCGCCGAGTCTGAATGAACGAGGCTATGCCAGACATCAAGAGCGAGATGGAGACTATATAGCGGGTTTGTTCACCACTGAGCCCCAAGGCATTAGCGATGATCAGAGGAGGGGTGATGATGCCGACAAACATCGCCAGCATATGTTGCAGCGCGGCGAAGATGGTTTGTGGCAATGGCGGCTTGGCATCCAGTCCGTAGACCAGATCATGATGGTGGTGATTTAACTTAGTGGCGTCCATGGAGTTCTCGTCTGCGGGCCAGAAATAATAAGGGGTAAAATTGGCCGATATTTTAGGCGCATATGCTGGAGATTCCAGCTTTATCTCCGATGCATAGGGGGCCTGTGCTGGTTAGTGAAACCTTTAGCTGTCCAGTGGCCTGTTATGTGGTCATCTCTGCTGCAGTTTTCATGGCGTTATTTTTCCGACGTTGCGGCTATCACACGCCTGGTAATCTGCATTTTTTTGGCGTGACGGGATTTCATACAATGAAAAAAATGAGATATTTCAACGGAAAAAGCATTGCCGTGTCATTGGCAAACATTGTGCATAGATAGAGATATCGAATGGTGATTGGTATGGGTGGTTCTATGAAGCAACTGGTTGCAGTGGGAATTGTGGTTCTCGGAATGGCGTTGCTCTCTGGATGTGACGATTTTGGCTCGGGTAAGCAAGCCTCAGGAAATAAGGGGAATGTTTCTGTTGTTCCCAACGAAGGGCGACTCGTCGGACGGGGACGCATGGAGGTGGATGGCCACCTGGTCGAGGTACAGAAGAGTCGAATCATGATTGATGGTCAAGATTATGGTGGCGTGCCAGAGGGGGCCGAAATCTATTTTCGCAGTAATGGCGACTACCGCCTGGTGCTGGTGAATGGTGAAGAGCGTCGACCAGTGACTAAGCATTGATCTGGACGTTGAACCGGATGGTTCTGTAATGGCCACAAGAGAGCTCGGAACCGAATCGCCATAATCCATCCGGGTGAAAATCCGCGCGAGATCGAGCTTCTCGACCATATTTATATCGGCATCTTGCTTGTCTGTGGCAGACGCGATAAACCGTTTTCAGAGCGTGAGCTATTTGTGCATTAGGCTGTGTGATACAGCCTGTTTGGCGTGCGTGACATAAACAGAATGGTGAGCCCAACAGGATGAACTGGTGGGTTACATCGGAACATTTGGATAGCCACCGATTAGTTGAAGGATAGAACGGATATGGTTCCTGTCTGTGAGCTCGGCCATGGGATGGCCGAGTCTGAGGCTGTTTCTCGAAGTCTTGAGGATGAGGTCGCCCAGCTGCGTGTCAGATTGGCTCATCTGGAACGGGAAAATTGCCAATTGCAGGATAAGTTGAACGCGGCCTTGGATGGCACCGGGATCTGTCTGTGGCAAGGCTGGATCCCGACGGGGGAGTTGACGGTATTTAACCTGCAAAATTTCCATGCCGGGCAGATGGCCCCCTCGTTCGAACTGTGGCAGGCCAAGTTACACCCGGAGGATAAGCAACAGGCGTTAGCCAACTACTATGACCACTTGGCCGGCAAACTGCCCTTTTATGAGGCTGAGTATCGAACCGTGGCACCTGACGGACAGGTTACCTGGTTGTGGGATCGCGGCCGGGTCATCGAGAGGGATTGGAATGGCCATCCGTTGCGGATCATGGGTAGCCACATCGATATCACGCAACGCAAGGAGTACAAGTTGCGTCTGGCTCAGCAGGCGCAAACCGATCCGTTGACGGGTCTGTATAACCGGCAGGCATTTTTGGATGTCAGTTCTCAGCAGATGGCTCAGGCGAATGGCGAACAGGCGCTGCTATTCATCGATCTGGATGATTTTAAGGCGGTGAACGATCGCTGGGGCCATTCGAGCGGCGATCGCCTACTGCTGCGGGTCGCCAGTTGGTTACGAGATGTAGCTCCGACGAACGCACTGCTGGCCCGGATGGGAGGGGATGAGTTTGTCATTTACCTCCCGCAGATGCCCAATCAGCAGTCGGTGATCCAGGTGGCCGAGCGCTTGCTGGCCTGCTGCGGCGAATTAACCTCGTTGGAGGGGCATGCGGTTCGTATCGGCATGAGCATTGGCATTGCGTTCTGGTCCAGTCGTTCTGTGGGGTATGAACTGGCACTGGATAGTGCGGATCGGGCCATGTACGGCGCCAAACAAAGAGGAAAGCTCAGCTATCAGCTGGTTGATCTGGGGTGATTCAGGTCGCAAGCTCCGGCGGTTTCGTCAGACCAATCGATCAGCCTATCAGGATGGGATCGCCGAGAAACTTGGGCTGTTTGTCGAGGATATAGACATCCAACAGACAGAGGACACGCGCCATCAACTCGCGGATCCGGGTTTTGATTCCTGAGTAGGCATCGACATCGCGGGCGTTGAAGCCAATGGCCTGGATGCCAAAATGGTGAGCCAGATAGAGGGCTCGCTCATTGTGGAACTGCTGGGAAATGATGGTGTAGTTGCGTTGGCCAAACACGGCGTTGGCCCTGACTATGGAGTCCAGCGTCCGGAATCCGGCATAGTCACTGTAGATCCGCTCACTGGGTATCCCGGCGCGGATTAATTCACGCCGCATCTCGCGCGGTTCGTTGTAGCTGCGTGTCGCGTTATCCCCCGAGACCAGAAAATAGCTGATCTTCCCGTGATTAAACAGGCTAACTGCCGCGTCGATCCGATTCTGGAAATACTCATTGCGGCGCCCGTCCACCAGGTATTTCGAGGTGCCCAGAATAACGCCGACCTTGTTGTAGGGGATTAGATTGGCATCTTCAAAGGTGTAGTGGCGCATATCGGAAACCAGATAGTCGGCCACGATAACCAGCAGCAGGGCCAGCATCAGCAAAACTATGACAAGCAGCAGCAGCCACTTCATTCCCCGGCGGTGACGTAGTTGCGCATCCTTGAGCCAGCGTAGCGCGTTGCGTAGCTTGTTCATTGCCGAACCATGGTCCTCAGTTTTTGACATGACGGCCACTGCCGTCCCGATCCACATGTTAGGCAGGGTACTATTCCGTTTGGGACAGGTAAATGGGTGTGATGCAAGAGTGCGAGAGCTCACCCGTTGTTGATGAGAGTGCGATGCACTGAATTTGATACCGAAATTTGATATTACCTGGCCTGTTTGACGACTCCGGCGTAGCGGAGTAACTCCCACTTGAGTTTCGACAAGATATTGAGGAGAACACTCTTGTCGATGAGATTAATTGAGCGGTTAGTCCTATCTGCGTTTGGCTATCGTTGAGGAGTCAATTGCCAACAGGGAGTGTGTTGATATGTTTCTCGATTATTTTGCCTTGGCCATCTTGGTCATCGTGGTTCTTGTGATCTTCTATGGGGTAATCGTCATTCACGACATCCCCTATGAAATGGCCGTCGAACGTAACCACCCCCATCAGGATGCCATTCATGTCGCGGGTTGGGTGAGTCTCTTTACCCTGCATGCCATCTGGCCATTCTTATGGATCTGGGCCACCTTATACCGCGAGGATCGCGGCTGGGGAATGAAACCGGCGCAGTTGGCACAGGATCATGCCCAATTGGCCGCACTAGAGCAGCGCCTGGCGACGCTGGAGAACCAGCTGGCGCAGCAGGCCGCACAAAAAGGGATTGCGCAAGAGAGTGCAGCCTCAGAAGGCAAGGGAGTGTAAGCCATGGATTTACTGATTATTCTGTCCTATGTGGCCTTTGCCTATGGCTGCTTCAAGATCTTCAAGATCCCAGTCAACAAGTGGACCGTGCCGACGGCAGCCTTAGGGGGCGTATTCATAGTGGCGGGTCTGATCCTGACCATGAACTATAACCACCCTTACACCTTCATGGCACAGAAGGCTGTGGTGGCTATTCCCGTGGTGGCCCAGGTTTCCGGCATTATTTCTGAGGTTCCGGTTCAGCCCAATGTACCCATCAAGGCTGGCGAGGTGCTGTTTCGTATAGACCCGACCGTTTATCAGGCCCGGGTTGATCGGTTGATGGCTGATTTGGTCAATGCAGAGGCGGCGGTGGAGGCTCAGCGCGATCAACTGACGGCAAGCAAGGCAACTGTTGCACAAATGCGAGCCGATCGGGATCGAGCCCAAAAGGATCTGGCTCGTTATCAACGGGCGTCAGGCAAGGCGGTGAATCCGTTTACTGAGCAAGAAGCAACCAATGCCAGACAAACTTATCTGGCTCAGGAGGCCAAATTGGCCACTGCTGAGGCTCAAGCCCAGCAAATCCAGAGTCAGCTCGATGCCATTGTGTCCGGTGAGAATGCCACCATTGTGAGTTTGAAGGCGCAACTGTGGGAGGCGAAATACAACTTGGCACAGACTGAGGTCAAGGCGCTGACCGATGGCTATGTAACACAGGTTTTGCTGCGGCCAGGCAGTTTCGTTAACAGCATGCCATTCCGCCCGGCAATGTTTTTTATTCCGAAGCAGAGTCGCAATATCATCGCCTCCTTCCGTCAGAACTCCCTGTTGCGGGTCAAGGTTGGTGATGAGGCTGAAGTGGTGTTTGACGGGGTTCCGGGGCGGGTGTTTCCTGCACGAGTCAAGCAGGTGACGCCAGTGGTTCCACAAGGGGCTTATCAGGCTAGCAATGCGATGCAGAGTATCAGTTTCGATGGCCGTAATGGGGTATTAGCTGAGCTGGAGTTGGGGCCGGAAGTCGAGGCCTATAACCTGCCGGATGGTATCTCGGCACAGGTTGCCATCTATAGCAGCGACCATTTTGCTCACTTGTCAGTCATGCGGAAGGTGTTACTGCGGATGACCAGCTGGATGCACTATCTCTATCTCGATCATTGATTCAGTACCCAGGCCCGCGGTACAAGCCGTGGGCCTGTTATTCTGTCGCTTCTCTTCATTTCGCCAATCCTAGTCCGATACCGTTGCCGACAGTTCGATTCACTCTGTGCAAACAGTCCAATTCAGAGATTTTTCTTTCATAATTCGCGATTGTGGCATCAAATGACATTCTTAATGCGCAGATGGCGTGGCCTACCGACCGGCATCGAGACGTCTACCCTCCTTGGCGGAGCTGGCGAACCCTACCATCTGAATTCATGAACTGGGGTAATTGGTGCATCGTTATCATGCTGCACTGAAGCTGACGGAGTGGTCGTGGCATGGCGCCTATTTTTACCTGGAGCGAAGCCTTTTTAACCCATCAACCCGTGGTGGATCAGCAGCATCAGCAGTTGGTTGCGTTGATCAACCGCTTGGGAGCTCTGGCGATGAGCGGCGAGCCCATAGAGCCGAAGATGCTGGATGTGTCGCTTGACGCCATCGTGGAGTACACCCAGGTTCATTTCAACGAAGAAGAGTCCCTGATGGTGGCGGCCAGCATAGCTCCCCAACACCTCAATCATCACAGAGATGAGCATCAGGCGTTTATTCACGAAGTGATGACGATGCGTCAGTGTTCCGATCTGGTGGCCAGTGCGCGTATCTTTGATCTGGTCGAATACCTGGTTCAGTGGTTGGTTTATCACATGCTTGGCTGTGATCAGGGTATGGCTCGGCAACTGCGAGCCATCGCCGATGGTCAGTCACCGACTCAGGCGTTTCAAGAGGAACAGCAGGGCGTACACGCCTGTATCGAACCCTTATTGACCGCATTGAACGGCATGTTCCAGAAGCTCTCCAAGCGTAATAGCGAGTTGCACCAGCTCAACCGTGATTTGGAGCTCGGAGTACAGGAACGAACACAAGAGCTGGCGCTGGCGAATGCCCAGCTACAACAATTGGCGACCCATGATGATTTGACCGGGTTGCCAAATCGGCGCCTGGCTCTCTCTTCCTTGCAGCAACTCTGGCTCGAGGCTGAGCGTTATCAGGTTCCGCTTTCGGTGCTGCTGCTGGATGCCGATCACTTCAAAGAGGTCAATGATCGTTTTGGTCATGCGGAGGGAGACGTCTTGCTGCAGGAGGTGGCTACTCGATTGCGTGCCAGCGTCCGTAAGAGCGATATCGTGTGTCGCTTGGGGGGCGATGAATTTCTGATCATCTGTCCACGAACCTCGCAGAGCGATGCCGCACGATTGGCGCGTAAAATTGATACGGCTCGCCAGCCCTTCTTTCTTGCTGATGGCGTGATGTGCTGGAGTGGCTCCATCAGCATCGGGATTGCGGAGAAGGGGGCGGAAATGAAAACCGACGAAGCATTATTAAAACTGGCGGATCGGGCTCTCTACGCAGCCAAACGTCAAACGGGTATCCGGATTGTCTCGGGAACGGATCTCTAACCGTCGCCGGTATTTTAACCTGGCTGCCATTACCCGAGATAATCCAGTCTCGACACCCCGAAGCGTGTCGAGACTGAGTTGCTTGCGCTCTTAGCCTCGTCGAAAATTATCCTTTCAGGCTACAGAGCCAACTCTTCTGCCATTTGCCCGTTTTATTTGACCTCCATGCCCTGTGCTTGCAAGTCGGCATGGTAGGAGGAGCGGACAAATGGGCCGCAGGCGGCGTGGGTGAATCCCAGATCCAGGGCTATGGCCTTGAGCTCATCAAACTCATGGGGCGGTACATAGCGCTTGACCGGCAGATGGTGGCGGCTTGGCTGCAGGTATTGTCCCAGAGTCAGCATGGTGACACCGTGAGCGCGCAGATCCTTGAGTACTTCCACGATCTCTTCGTTGGTTTCGCCGAGCCCCATCATCAGACCCGACTTGGTTGGTACTCCCGGATGTTGTTCACCAAAACGTCGTAGCAGCTCGAGTGACCACTTATAGTCGGCTCCTGGTCGCACGGTGCGGTAGAGGCGGGGAGCTGTTTCCAGATTGTGATTGAACACATCGGGTGGGTTGTTCGCGAAGACCTGCAGCGCTATATCCATGCGGCCACGGAAGTCTGGGGTCAGTGTTTCGATGCGAGTCGAGGGCGACTCCTCTCGGATGGCCTGGATCGAATCGGCAAAGTGCTGGGCTCCACCATCGCGCAAGTCATCACGATCGACCGAGGTGATCACCACGTATTTGAGGCTCATTTCGGCGATGGTGCGCGCCAACTTGCGTGGCTCTTCGGCATCCGGGGCGAGCGGTCGGCCATGGGCGACATCACAGAAGGGGCAACGCCGCGTGCAGATGGCCCCCAGAATCATGAAGGTAGCTGTCCCGTGGTTGAAGCACTCGGAGAGATTTGGGCATGAGGCCTCTTCACAGACCGAATGAAGCTTGTTCTTGCGCATGATGTTCTTGACGGCCTGGATCTTCTCACTGGTTGCTGGCAGCCGAATACGCATCCAGTCTGGCTTCGCCAACGGAGCCTCGTCAGCATCCGGCATGAACTTTACCGGGATCAGGGCCATCTTGTCGGCATCACGCAATTTGACGCCGGGTTCAACGCGTTCGATTTTGCTCATCGCTCAGCTCTCGGTCAGTTCGGTCCAGGTGGTGTACTCCAGCTGCCGTGTTAATTCAGCCAGCAGCAGGGAAACCGCGTCTGCGACATGACGCGGACCACCCAGGGTGGCGGTTCGCGTCATGGCAAGCCCAGCGTAACCACAGGGATTGATGTGGGAAAAAGGAGTCAGATCCAGATCGACATTAAGTGCCAGGCCATGGAATGAGCAGCCGCGGCGAATGCGTAGCCCCAGCGAAGCTATTTTGGCGCCATCAACGTAGACGCCTGGGGCATCGGCCTTGGCGCTGGCCTGGATGCCAGAGTGTGCCAGCAGGGCAATCACGGCCTGCTCCATGGCGGTGACCAGTTGGCGTACCCCCATACCCTTGCGGCGGACATCGATAAGTAGATAGGCAATCAACTGCCCGGGACCGTGATAGGTGATCTGACCCCCACGGTCTGACTGCACCACAGGAATATTGGTTTGGTGCAGTAGGTGCTCGGCTTTGCCGGCTTGCCCTTGGGTATAGACGGGGTGATGTTGCAGCAGCCAGATCTCATCGGGCGTGGTTGCATCACGGGTATCGGTGAATACCTGCATTGCCTGCCAGGTCTCCAGATAGGGTCGAATGCCGAGATGACGCACTATGAGTGGCAATTGCTGCAAAATTGTTTCCTTTTTGTGAATCTGGCTCGCCATTATAACCAGCCACCAGGCAATTACCAATCCAGTGTGGGGGATTACAACACCATCCGAACCAGCTCGAGTTTGCCCAGGGCTACGTACATGGTCTCCAGATGTTCCTTGCTGGTGACTGTGACTGTGACGGTCACTGACACATAGTTACCCTTGGCGCTGGGGCGAGTCGTTGGCGAATAGTCTCCAGGCGCATGTTGCTGCAACACGGCAACGACCTGGTCGGCCAGCTCCGGGTGGGCAACTCCCAGAACCTTGAATGGGAACTGGCAGGGAAATTCCAGGAGTTCATCAAATTTGGTATTTAGGGACATCTTTCTCTCTCTGCGGTTGACGCCGATACCGGCGTAAATTTGTTGACTCTTTCGTGTGGCATTTTCGGAGTCAGTGCCAATAAACAGGCCCTGACATGCAGGGCCTGTTTCATTTGTCTCTAGCTACGCCTGTGTTAGCTGAGCAGGCGTTGAAACAGAAGAACCAGATAATCCCAGAGGCGACTGAAGAGGCTGCCTTCGTTGACCTCTTCGAGGGCAACCAATGGATACTGGGCTACATCTTTGCCATCCAGCTTCAGGAAGATGGTACCAACCTGCTCACCCTTCTTGATGGGGGCATTCAGTTCATTTTTCAACTGGAAGTCAGCCTTGAGTTTGCCGCTGCTGTTACGCGGAATCACCAGGCTGATGTCTCGATCGGTGCCGAGCTTGATCTCGCTCTTGTCACCCATCCAGATGCGCTGGGTTGCCAGTTCGGCACCCTGCTTGTACGGAGTGACGTTTTGGTAGAAGCGGAAGCCATAGGTCAACAGCTTCTTGCTCTCTTCAGCCCGCTGGGCTTCACTGCCCGAGCCGATGACTACGGAAATCAGACGCATATTGTCGGGACCAGTGGCAGAAGCCACCAGGTTGTAACCGACTTCGCTGACGTGCCCAGTTTTGATGCCGTCAACCGCCAGGGTCTTGTCCCACAGCAGACGATTGCGGTTGTGCTGAACAATGCCGTTGAAGGTGAAATCCTTCTGCGCATAGATGGCATATTCACTTGGCAGGTCGCGGATCAATGCCTGACCCAGCAGGGCCATGTCGTAGGCGCTGGAGTAGTGGTCCGCGTTATACAGACCGTGGGCATTGACGAAGTGGGTCTCCTTCATGCCGAGGCGTTCGGCCCATTGATTCATCAGGCTGGCGAAGGAGTCTTCGGAGCCGGCGATGTGTTCAGCCATGGCGATACAGGCATCGTTACCGGACTGGATGATGATCCCTTTGTTCAGGTTGTCGACACTGACTTGCTTACCAACTTCGATGAACATCTTGGAGGAGTCGGAGTAGTTCTTCGCCCAAGCGTTCTGGCTGATGGTTACCATGTCGTCCGGCTTGATGCGGCCATTTTTCAGCTCTTGACCGATGACGTAGGAGGTCATCATCTTGGTCAGGCTGGCGGGTGGCAGACGATCATGTTCGTTGTTGCCGATGAGGATCTGACCTGTGTGGTAATCCATCAGCAGGAAGGCTTTCGCGGCAATCTGCGGTGGGCTTGGCAGGGCCACGGGTGCAGGAGCCGGCATAGGTCTTGGGTCCGGCTTCGGCAGAGCATCGGGTGTCGGAGTTGTGGTGGCGGCAACAGCCGTCATCGACAGTGCCACAGCGGCACAGAACAGAAGGGGTTTCGCCAGTTTCAAAATCGTGATCCTTTGTGACTAGCCTGCAGCCAGGCAATGCTACGAGGATTGGTACTATAGCAAAGTGTGATCGCCTTGGCAGCCTGGAATTGGCTGGAGTTTGTCGGTAAATAGACTCAATAGACGAAGTATGCGCTGTTCAGACCCGCATCTTTTACCACGGCAAGCATCACTTCCGCCTGTTGCGGAGCCATGGGGCCCATGTGCAGGCGATAGACTTGATTGGCACTGACAATGGTGATCGGCGTACCAAATTTCTCGCTCAACCGGCTCGCCTCTTCCCGAGCCCGTTGTGCCGAATCTGTGGCCAATAACTGGATGGTCATAGCTTCACTGCGGGCAATCATCTCGTCGGCATTGGCCGGGCGTGGGGGGTGGACCAGATCCAGGCGGACCTTGGCGACGCCTTGGCCGACGATCCCCAATCGCTGGGCCGCACCGAAGGAGAGATCCAGAATCCGATCATCGTGGAATGGACCGCGGTCGTTGACTCGCACGATGAGCGAGCGGCCATTTTCCTTGTTGGTCACCCGGATATAGCAAGGAATCGGTAAGTGTTTGTGTGCCGCTGAAATTTCATACTGGTTATAGGTTTCGCCATTGGCTGTGTATTGGCCGTGAAAACCGGGGCCATACCAGGAGGCCGTCCCCTCTTCACTGTATTGCTCTATGTCTCGCCAGACTTTATAGGATTGTCCAAAGACCTCGTAATCCTTGTTGCCTGTCCGGCTATAGGTCTCGAAGCGGGGTTCGACTCCGGCAACGGGGATCAGGGCAGGGTCAGGTCGGCCATAATCCTGACGTAAGCCATAACGGCGTTGGGGTTTGGCCTGCTCGCTGCCGGGTAGGGGACCAGCAACGGTGCGGAAGTTGAAGCCGCTGTCATCGGCTGTTTCTGTGTGTACCTTGGTCTCGGCGATACGAGTGCGATACTCGCGCACTTCGGTGACGCAGCCGGTTAACCCAAGCAGCATCACGGCGATGGCAAGCCAGTAGCTGATTCCTTTCATGCTTTTCGTTTCCGCTCTCTTGCAAACCTTGCTCGAATGGCTTTAGCGCTTGATCCGAATCGTCACAGGTCTATGACTCAAGGTTGATTAGTGTCGGTCAGCCGATGGCTGTGGTCAAGTTTTCACCGTTGATGCTGGGATCACGATCGGATCCTGTAACGGTGCCGGGTTTAGTTGATGAAAAAGGCCTGTCGATAGCCTGCGCCGCGTAGGCGTTGCAGCATGGTTTCGGCTTCTTCGCGTGCGAGCGGGCCCAATTGCAGACGATAGATCTGATTGGCAGCCGCGACAACACGTATGGGTTGACCAAACTGGTTGCTCAGTTCGCGCGCCGTGAGCTCGGCTTTTTGCGCCGAGTTGGTCGCCATCAACTGGATGGTTCTGGCTTCATGTTTGGCGATGATCTGAGCGGCATTGGCTGGTGGCGGAACCTTGACCAACTCGACGCGAACCGGCGCGGTTCCAGGACCGGCGATCCCGAGCTGGCTGGCGGCACCATGGGAGAGATCCAGGATCCGGTCACCATGAAAAGGGCCCCGATCATTGACGCGCACGACGATGGCCTTGCCGTTATCCAGATTGGTGACCTTCAGGTAAGAGGGCAGTGGCAGATTCTTGTGTGCGGCAGAAACTCCTTCCTGATCATAGAGTTCCCCATTGGAGGTATAGAGGCCATGAAAGCCTGGGCCATACCAGGAGGCGGTTCCCTCTTCGCTGTAGTGATCCAAACCGTTCCAGACTTTGTAGGGTTGGCCAAATACCACGTAGTCTTTGTTACCGATCCGGCTGGGGGGCTCAAATTGAGGGGTTACCCCACCGACACCCGTCAGATCGGGGCCTTGGGATGTAGTTGGTGGTTGCGTGGTGACGCGATGAGGCGCCGGACTGCTACAGGCAGTCAGGATCAGGGTTACCAGCACAAACAGAATGTATTTATTGACCATGATAAGCGGTGGCTATCTGCTCACTGAGTTGATACACGGCCATGGCATAGAGCGGGCTGCGGTTATAGCGAGTGATGACATAAAAATTATCCAGGATCACCCAAAACTCGGGGCCATTGGCTTGATCCAGTTTAAGCAATTTCACCGGAGTTGACTCGGGCAATGGTGTGTTCAAGCTCACACCTGCGGACTTGAGTTCTCCCCAGCTCTGGCTGAGATCGAGGGTTCCATCGGCCAGCGGGGCTATTGCCTCGACATTCGGGTTTTCGACCCGGTAGGCCACGGGTTGCCCCGCTTGCCATTGATGCTCATGGAAGTAGTTACCCACGCTGCCTATGGCATCGGCCGGAGAGTTGAACAGGTCGATATGACCATTGGCATCGAAGTCGACGGCAAAGTGCAGATAGCTGGTTGGCATAAATTGCCCCATGCCCATGGCGCCAGCATAAGAGCCTTTGGGTTGACGCAGTGGCCAGCCTTGCTGCTTGGCCAGTTTGACGTACTGAGCAAACTCTTTGCTGAAATAGGGGGCCCGCTGCGGATAGTGGAAGCCCAGCGTGTAGAGGGCATCCAGCACCGGATGATCCCCCATCTGGGTACCAAAGCGAGTCTCGACACCTATGATGGCCACGATCAGCTGGGCCGGCACTTGCAGCTCCCGCTCGGCTTTAGCCAGCCAGGCTGCATGCTGACGCCAGAAATTGACGCCCGCATCGACGCGGGCCTGAGTGATAAAGAGTGGTCGGTAGAGATACCACGGCTTGGCCTCCCAGGGTTTTTGGATCGCATCGAGCACCGGTTGGCGCAACTGTGCCTGGACCATGGCTTGTTGCAGATCGACCAGCGGGATCTGCAGATCCTGGCTTAACTGCTGCAGCCGTTGCTCATCGGCAGGCGTTATCTCCGCTGCAGAGAGAAGAAGAGGAGTGCAGCTGAGCAGCAGGGCAAGCAGATAGCGCATCAATGAGACTCCGGATCAGGCCAGCAGACGGCGGTGGGTATGGATCGACATCAGGATGCCGAAGCCTGCAGCCAGGGTCACCATGGAGGTGCCCCCGTAGCTGACCAGCGGCAATGGGACGCCAACCACGGGCAACAGGCCACTGACCATGCCGATATTGACGAAGACGTAGAAGAAGAAGGTTAGCGTCAAAGCGCCACCGAGCAGTCGTTCAAACGAGCCTTGTGCCTGCAGGCTGATGCTCATGCAGCGGCTGATGACATACAGATAGAGACACATCAACAGGATGAAGCCAATCAGACCAAACTCTTCGCTGAAGACGGCGAAGATGAAGTCGGTGTGGCGTTCCGGCAAGAACTCCAGCTGGGACTGGGTGCCATTGAGCCAACCCTTGCCAAACAGGCCGCCAGAGCCGATGGCTATCTTGGACTGAATGATGTGATAGCCGGTGCCCAGTGGATCGGTTTCCGGATCCAGGAAGGTCAACACCCGCTGACGTTGGTAGTCGTGCATCAAGAAGAACCAGAGCACTGGCAGGAAGCATGCGGCAGCGAGGCCGGCAGCCAGGATCAGATACCAGTTGATCCCCGCCAGAAAGATGACAAAGAAGCCGGATACCGAAACCAGGATGGCGGTACCAAGATCGGGCTGTTCGGCGATCTGCAGAGTAGGAACCAGCACCAGCACCAGGGCAATGACGATCTGTTTGAAGGTCGGTGGGAGAGCATGACGACTCAGGTAGGCGGCTATGGTCATCGGCATGATGATTTTCAGGAATTCGGAGGGTTGGAACTTGATGAAGCCCAGATCCAGCCAGCGTTGCGCCCCTTTACCAATATGACCGAACACCATGACACAGAGCAACAGGACGATACAGATCGCGAAGGCCGGAGGGGCCCAGCGAGCGTAGAAGGCGGGAGGAAACTGGGCCATGAAGATCATCAGGCCAAAGGCCATCCCGGTGCGAACCAGCTGGCGCCCCAGCATCTCGGGATGCATGCCGGAGGCGGAGTAGAGCACCACCAGGCTGACGCACAGCAGTGCCAAGAGCCCGAGCAGCAGGGGCAGGTCGATATGGAAGCGCTGCCAGAAGGAGGCGCCGCGGTGTGAGTTCATTGGGACACCTCGGGTGTGGGCTGTGAGGGCACAGATTCGGTTTCCGGTTTCGGCTCTACCAGATAGGCATCGAGTATTTGGCGGACAACTGGGGCCGCCTGGGTACTACCACCACCAGCGTTCTCCAGGATCAGAGTCACAACCGCCTTGGGATCCTCATAGGGGGCGAAGGCGACGAACAGAGCATTGTCGCGATGCTCCTCTTTGAGCCGATGCGCATCGTACTTCTGATCCTGCTTCATGCCGATGACCTGAGCGGTACCAGACTTGCCCGCCGCCTTGTAAGGGGTATTGGCGAAGGCTTTACGGCCGGTCCCTTCGGCGCCATTGATGACGCGGTACATCCCCTCCATGGCCACCTTCCAGTAGCTATCATCCTTGACCACCAGAACTTGATCGGTCGGCTCGCGGAATGGCTCCTGATGACCGTCACCCTCGCGTACTGACTTGAGCAGATGAGGTATGACGTTGTGCCCATGCTGGGTCAGGATACTGTGGGCCCGGGCCAACTGGATGGGGGTCGCCGTCCAGTAGCCTTGACCGATACCAACCGAGATGGTGTCGCCCAGATACCAGGTCTGTTTGCGGCGCAGCCGTTTCCAGTCGCGGGATGGCATCACCCCCATGGTCTCTTCATAGATATCGAGACCTGAGTAGTTACCAAAACCGAACGCTGTCATGTACTTGTTCATGGTATCTATGCCAGTGCGGTAGGCCAGATCGTAGAAGAAGGTATCCGCTGAGACTTCGATAGCCCGATAGACATCGAGCCAGCCATGGCCCCACTTCTTCCAGTCACGGAACTTGTGACTGGAGCCGGGCAGCTGGAAGAAGGGGCCGCCAAAGAATTTACCGAAAGGCGTTATGGCTCCCTCGTTCAGCCCCATCACCGCCAGCAGCGGCTTGACGGTGGAAGCTGGGGCATAGCCACCCTGGCTGACCCGGTTGATCAGGGGGCGGGAGGGATCCTCGAGCAGGGCGGCATACTCCTTGGTGCGGATACCGCGCACGAACATGTTCGGGTCGTAGCTCGGGGAGGAGGCTAGCGCCAATACGGCACCAGTTTTGGGATCCATCAGCACCAAGCCTGCGCGCCGTCCGGCCAGCAGCTCCTGGGCCTTGCGTTGTAGCCGTAGATCCAGGCTCAGGTAGATGTCTTTACCGGCCACTGGCGGTTGGTATTTCAGGGTGCGGATGATGCGCCCGCGGTTGTTGACCTCGATCTCCTGATAGCCAGCCTGACCATGCAACAGATCCTCATAATATTTTTCGACCCCGAGTTTGCCGATGTCCCGAGTGGCCGCGTAATTGGCCAACTTGCCCTGGTCATCCAGCTTTTTCAAATCGGTCGTGTTGATGCGTGCCACATAGCCTAGGGCATGGGTAAAGGTATCGCCGAATGGGTAGAAACGCTTGAGATAGGCCTCGATGCTGGCACCCGGGTACTTGAACTGGTTGACCGAGAAGGTGGCGACCTGGACTTCGTCGAGTTGGTCGGCCAGGGTGATCGGATTGAAACGGCGATGCCGCTGTACCTCCTTGAGAAAATCCTCCTTGGCACTGGGGTCGAGCTTCAGCAAGACGATCAGATCATCGAGCATTTTGGGGAGATCATCGACCTGTTCGGGGATGATCTCCAGGCTGAATACGGGGCGGTTCTCGGCGAGCAGCTCACCGTTGCGATCGA
>JAGOXX010000060.1 GCA_018059485.1 Aeromonadaceae bacterium
TTGAAGATCCCCTCCTCCTCGAAGCGCGAGAAGGCATCGGCCGAGAGCACTTCCGCCCACTTGTAGCTGTAGTAGCCCGCCGCATAGCCGCCGGCGAAGATGTGGGAGAAGCTGTGCTGGAAGCGGTTGAAGGCAGGCGCCGGGAAGACCGACAGCTTGCGCACATCATCCAATACAGCTTGCACCCGGGCACCCTGGGCCGGGTCGAACTCATGGTGCAGGCGGAAATCGAACAAGGAAAACTCCAGCTGACGCAGCATCTGCATCGCCGACTGGAAGTTCTTGGCCGCCAACAGCCGATCCAGTTCGGCCTGGGGCAGCGGCTCGCCGGTTTCGTGGTGACCGGAGAGGAAGGCCAGCGCCTCCGGCTCCCAGCACCAGTTCTCCATGAATTGGCTCGGCAGCTCGACCGCATCCCAAGGCACCCCGTGGATCCCCGCCACGCCGGCGACATCGATCCGGGTCAGCATGTGGTGCAAACCATGACCGAACTCGTGGAACAGGGTCACCACCTCATCGTGGGTAAACAGGGCAGGTTTGTCACCGACCGGGCCATTGAAGTTACAGGTCAGGTAGGCCACCGGCCGTTGCAAAGAGCCATCCTGGCGGAAACGCCGCCCGATGCAGTCATCCATCCAGGCGCCACCGCGCTTGTGCGGACGGGCATACAAGTCCAGATAGAAGCTGCCGCGCAGCTCGCCTTGGCTGTCGAAGATGTCGTAGAAGTTAACGTCCGGATGCCAGGTCTCGACCGCCAGCCGTTGCTGGATGCGCAGGCCGAACAGGCGACGCACCGTCTCGAACAGACCGGCGAGCACTCGCGGCGCTGGAAAGTAGGGACGCAATACCTCGTCGGAGATGGCATAGCGATGCTGTTTGAGTTTCTCGGCGTAATAGGAGAGATCCCAGGCAGCCAGCTCGCTAACCCCGAACTGTTCGAGGGCAAACTGACGCAACTCAGCCAGATCCTGCTGGGCCTGAGGCCGAGAACGGGTCGCCAGATCGTTGAGGAAACCCAATACCTGGGCCGGCTTATCCGCCATCTTGGTGGCTAGCGAGTAGTCGGCATAGGTGGCAAACCCCAGCAGTTGCGCCAGCTCATGACGCAACGCGACAATTTCGTCCATCAAGGGCGAGTTGTCCCACTTGCCAGCATTCGGCCCCTGATCGGAGGCGCGAGTAGCAAACGCGGTATAGATCTCTTCGCGCAGCGCCCGGTTGTCGCTGTACATGATAACGGGCAGATAAGAGGGGATATCCAGCGTGAAGAGCCACCCCTCCAGCTCGCGACTGGCGGCCAACTGCTGGGCGGCCGCCTTCGCCGACTCCGGCAAACCGGCCAGTTCAGCCTCATCGGTCACGTGCCGCTGCCAGCCCAGGGTGGCATCCATCACCTGATTGCTGAAGTTGGAGGCCAGCTCGGAGAGGCGAGCCACAATCTCGCCATAGCGCTGCTGCTGCTCCTTCGGCAGACCAATACCCGAGAGGCGGAAGTCGCGCAGCGTGTTCTCGATCTGCTGACGCTGTGGCTCGCTCAGGCGCGGATACTCATCGCTGGCAGCCAACTGCTGAAATGCCTGATAGAGCCCTTCGTGCTGCCCGACAAAGGTCTGATACTCGGAGAGCAGCGGCAAGCAACCATCATGGGCCTCGCGCAGCTCGTTTGAGTTGACCACAGAGTTGAGATGGGAAACTGGCGACCAGATGCGCCCTAGGCGATCATCCACCTCTTCCAGCGGTGCCACCAGGCTGTCCCAGGTCTGCGGCTCGGTTTGTTTAAGCACCTCGGCTATCCGTGCCTTGCAGTCGGCGATCGCCTGTTCAATCGCCGGTTTAACATGCTCAGGCTTGATTTGGCTGAATGGTGGCAAACCATCCATAGACAACAGGGGGTTCGTCATAGTGCTACAACTCCTTGGTCCGCAAGAGATACGCCTCACGGATAAAAACCTTATGGATCACTAAGATGTAGGCAGTGTCACCATTTATCAAGCGCCAGCTGACTTGTTACTGGCGCTGGCGGTTATAAACTGTGTATATCAATTGAGCAGATTTTCATTTGAAGGCGGGAACGCGATGCCATTTTCATTCTCGAAGGCAATCAAGGCTTCACCTCGACACAGCCTCTCTTTTCGGTTGCTCTCCTATATTCTGGCCTGTAGTACTCTGTTCGCGGTCCTGATCACCCTGGTCCAGCTGTTCTGGGATTATCGCCAGGATCGCAACATGGTCGAAAGCAGTTTGAATCAGATTGAAGCCTCGTTTTTGCAACCAATCGCCTCCAGCCTGTGGAACCTGGATGAAGAACAGATCCAGGTTCAGCTCGAAGGCATCATGAACCTTCCCTCCATGCAATTTGTCGAAGTCAAAGAGGCCATGGGGGAAAATCAGGTCCGTCTGCAATCCATGGGCAAGGAGCTGCCAAGTTACGACATCTCCCGGGAGTTCGATCTGATCTACCAGGGTGAGACCGTCGGCAAGCTGTTCGTCGCCTCCTCGCTGGAGATGATCTATCACCGACTCATCGAAAAGTCGGTGCTAATCCTCATCTCTCAGACCATCAAGACCCTGCTGGTCTCCTTCTTCATCCTGCTGATTATCTACTACAAGGTGATCCGCCACCTCAACCGGATTGCCAGCTATACAGAGAACTTCTCACTCGGCCATCTGGAACAGGAGCTTCAGCTGGAAGGGCGCGACGCCAACACCAAGAAGCCGGACGAACTGGATCTGCTGGCCAATAGCGTCAACCGCATGCGGATGTCACTGGCCAATGAGTTTGCATCACGTCAGCTGATGACCGAAAAGTTGCAACAGGAACGAGACTTCTCGACCACGTTGATCAACTCCTCGACCTTGGTCATCTGCTGCCTGGATACCGATCTGAAGATAGTGACGGTCAACCCGGCCGCGATTCTGCTCACCGGCTACGCCCAACAGGAGATGCTCGGTCAACCCTGGCTGGAGCGTTTTGTCTCACCCGATGAGCGGACCCAGCTCGCCGAAGAGCTGGACCAAGCAGGCATGCTGGAAAACCGCGAGGTGAAGAGCCAGGATCAGCAGGGTGAAGAGCTCATACTGCAGTGGAACTTCGTCCCCTTCTACGAGGGGCCGGATCTGAAGTACCGGATCGCATTTGGCTATGACATCACCCCTCTGAAACGGGTCGAGCGTGAAATCATCAGTCTCAACGAGGAGCTGGAAGCCAAGGTCGAGAAACGGACTCGTAGCCTCAAGGACAGCAACGAGCAGCTGGCCAAGGCCTACGACAACCTGAAAGTTGCCCAGCAGACCCTGGTTGAATCCGAGAAGATGGCATCGCTCGGTTCACTGGTCGCCGGTGTTGCTCACGAGATCAACACGCCGGTTGGCATCAGCGTCACCGCCGCCTCCTTCCTGCAGGAGCGAATCAAGGATTTCCAAAGCAAGATCGATGAGAAGCAACTCTCGCGCAGCTACCTGACCGAACTGATCCACACGCTCGATGAATCCACCTCGCTGCTGCAAAACAACCTGCGCCGGGCTTCCGATCTGATCTCCAGCTTCAAGCAGGTGGCGGTCGACCAATCCTCCCAGGCCCACTATCAGTTCAACGTCGCCGACAATCTGCACCAGGTGGTGGTCTCACTCGGCCACAAGCTGAAGAAGAGTCAGACCGAAGTCGAGATCCAGTGCGACCCCAAGCTGACGGTTCTCTCCTATCCAGGCTCGTTCGCCCAGATCTACTCCAACCTGATCCTCAACTCGATCCGCCACGGCTTCGAGGAGTGGGATAAACCGAAGAAGATCGAAATCCAGATCGCGCTCGCGGGGGATGAGCTGATCATCGACTATCGCGACAATGGTCGCGGCATCGATCCCAAGATACTGCCGCGCATCTTCGATCCCTTTGTCACCTCGAAGCGTGGACAGGGCGGCAGCGGGCTCGGAACCCACATCATCTACAACCTGGTGGTGCAGTTGATGAAGGGACGCATCAGTTGCGACAGCGAAGTCGGCCTCGGTGCCCATTTCCAGATCCGTTTACCACTGGAAGAGGCCGTCAGCGAAGGAAAGGCCTGATTTTTTCCTGCCGGAGTCCGCTGGTCTGGATTATCATGGAGGGCGCCATCAGGGGGAGCCCCCAGCAGACCAGAGGATCTCATCTTGCATATTCGCCGTTATTTCACCACCGGACTCATCACGCTGTTGAGTCTGGTGGCCCTCTTGGCCATCTATGTGCTGATTACCGGTGAGCTCGGCTGGACCGAAATCAAGGCTCTGTTCACCGCATTGATTGGCTTTGCCTGTGGTCTGAATGCCGTCACCTGCCTGACCTGCCGCTACGAAGTGCCTAAGCTCTGGATGGCCTGGGTCGGGGTTGCTCTGGGCATCCTCAGCGCCCTGTTGTTGCTCGGTCTGTTGTGGCTGAACATTCAGAGCCGCCATTACTGGCAGATCAATGGCGTCGTTCTGGTCTGGACTCTGGTCTACACCCACTGTCTGCTCCCCTCGCTGGTAAAACTCGAAGGTTGGAAACAACGCTATCTGGTCCCCCTGACCCGCGCCTGCAGTCTACTGCTGGGAGGCCTGATCAGCTATGCCATCGTCTGGGGTGTCTATGCCGGTTGGCTGATCCGCTCCTTCTCGGTGCTCTGTATCTTGGTCGGCTTCTTCACCCTGCTGCTGATCATCCTGCACCGCCGCAACCAGCACGTGGCTCCGCGCCTGATCCTGACCCAAGGTGAAAACGACCTCTACATGGATACCAGTGGCCGTTACTATCGGGTCACACCGGTAGAATAGAGGATGTCGAATCAGCGCAAGGCCTGGCTCTATGCCCTGGCCACAGTCCTGCTCTGGTCCACGGTTGCCAGCGCCTTCAAGCTCTCCTTGCAATTTTTTGCACCGAGCCAGCTGTTGCTGGTCGCCAGCATGACCTCGGTGCTGTTGCTCGGGGGCCTGCTGGCTGGCCAACGAAAACTGGGGCTCGCCTTCACCACACTGCGCACCCGACCAGGCTTTTTCATCGCGCTGGGATTCCTAAATCCTGCCCTCTACTACCTGCTGCTGTTTGAGGCCTATCGACTCCTTCCCGCCCAGCAGGCCCAGGCGATCAACTACACCTGGGCGATAGCGCTCTCGCTGCTGGCGGTACCGTTTCTCAAGCAACGACTGAATCGCTTTGATCTGCTGGCGATTGTGCTGGCCTATCTGGGTGCTCTGGTCATCGCCACGCGAGGCGATCCCTTGAGTCTCAATTTTGACTCCGGAGTGGGTGTGCTCTTTGCGCTGGCATCGACCCTGATCTGGGCCGGCTACTGGATCCTCAACACTCGCAATACGACGGATCCCCTCATCAGCCTGTTTCTGACCTTCGGCTGCAGTCTGCCCTTCACCCTGGTCGCCTGTGGCTGGCTCTCCGATTATCATCTGCTGGCTTGGCAAGGATGGTTGGGAGCCATCTATGTCGGCCTGTTCGAGATGGGAATCGCCTTCGTGCTCTGGCTGCTGGCCCTGCGTCATGCCAGCCAAGCGGCACACATCAGCAATCTGATCTTCCTGTCACCATTCCTGTCGCTGCTGCTCCTGCGCAGCCTAGTCGGTGAGCCGATTTCCCCGGCAACCCCGCTGGGTTTACTGCTGATTGTCACCGCCCTGTTGCTGCAGCAATGGCCGGGTTGGCGCCAAAAAAGAGCCCGATTGAAACCAGATGCTCAAGCCAAAATGAAAAGTGGTGGCTGATATGCTGTTTTTTTGCCCATCCCGATACTTGCGTTGGCGGACGACCGACAGTTTTATGATATTCTCGCCCACCTGCTACTAATGGCAGTGCAGACTTTAAGTAACGATCAGGCTTTCACATGACGACTCATGAACTTATCGCTCCGCGGATTGCGGCCTTGCGTGCCTACATGGCTTCCCATGCGCTCGATGCGCTGATCATTCCTCACGATGATGAACATTTGGGGGAATATCTACCCGCGGAGGCTGAACGTCTCGCCTGGGCCACCGGTTTCACCGGCTCAGCTGGCTTTGCCATCTTGTTGGCCGAAAAGGCCGCCCTGTTCGTCGATGGCCGCTATACGCTGCAAGCTCGACAGCAGGCACCGAACGAACTGTTCCAGTTTTTGCATCTGATCGAACAACCGCCTATCGAGTGGTTGCTCGGCCAGTTGGATCGCCGCCAGAAAGTCGGCTTCGATCCCCGACTGCACAGCCTCTCCTGGTTCCAGACGACCAACTCGACGCTCTCCCAAAAAGAGATCAACCTGGTTGCCCTCGAGCAAAACCCCATCGATCAGCTGTGGCAAGAGCGACCCGAACCGAGCAAGGCCGAGGTGATACTGTACGGTGAACAATATAGTGGCCAGAGCAGCCTGAGCAAACGCGAAGCCATTGCCAGCAAGCTGCGTCAACAGGGGCTGGATGCGGCCCTGCTGTCGCAGTCCGAGTCGATCAACTGGCTGTTGAATATCCGCGGTCGCGATATCCCCTGTTTCCCGGTGGTACTCTGCTTCGCCGTCATCTACAGCAACGTCAGCGTCGACTTTTTCGTCGATACCGACAAGCTCAACTGCAACGGCTTCAGTCAGCATGTGGGCAATGATGTCTCCGTCTATCCACTGGAAAAACTCGGTGACGTGCTCAAGCGCATCGGGGAAGACCGCCTGAAGGTGCTGGCCGATGCCGACACCACCAATGCCTGGTCGCAACTGACTCTGCAGCAACATGGCGCCACCCTGATACAGGGGCAGGATCCCTGCATGTTGCCGAAGGCCGGCAAGAACGCCACCGAGCTCGAAGGGATGCGCATCGCGCACCAGAAAGATGCCGTTGCCATGTGCCGTTTTCTCGCTTGGCTGGATCGTCAGGTCGAAAAGGGGCTCGATGGTGATGAAGGCACCCTGGCTGACCAATTGTTGCGTTTCCGCGAGGAGCAGGACAACTTTGTTGAGCCCAGCTTCACCAGCATCTCGGCGCTCGGCCCGAATGCGGCCATGTGTCACTACCATCACACCAACGGCACTCCTCGGGCCTTCGGCCAGGATGGTATGTACCTGATCGATTCCGGTGGCCAGTATCTGGAAGGGACCACCGACATCACGCGCACCGTGAAGGTTGGTGAAGTCAGCGACGAAATGCGCCAGCAATTCACCCGTGTCTTGCAAGGCCACATCGCGATCGATCGCGTTCGTTTCCCGAAGGGAACCTCCGGCATTCAACTGGATATCCTGGCGCGGATGCCGCTGTGGCAAGCCGGCTTCAACTACGATCACGGCACCGGCCATGGCGTCGGCCACTTCCTCAGCGTCCATGAGGGGCCACAACGCATCGCCAGCAAGGGGTCGCTAGTTCCGCTGGAACCCGGCATGGTGCTCTCCAACGAACCCGGTTACTACCGCGAAGGGGCCTTTGGCATTCGCAGTGAGAATCTGGTCGTGGTCGAACCCAGTGATGAGCCAAGCGAGATCCCCATGTACCGCTTCCGCCGTCTGACCCTGGTGCCATTCGATGTACGTCTGCTGGACAAGAGTCTGCTCAGCGACACCGAAATCACCTGGATCAACAGCTACCATGCCGAGGTTCGCGAAGCCGTCATGTCCCACCTCAGCGATCATGAGATGGGCTGGCTGTTGCAAGCCACGGCGGCAATTTAAACGCCATCATTGAGTGACCAGAGCCGCGGAAACGCGGCTCTTTTCTTGTCAAGATAGCGACGCCAATACCACCCCGAGACGCATAGGGGTGGCAGTGCTAGCACAAATTGGTAGAATTCGCCGTTCGACTTTCAGGTCCATCTGCCCCGCGGGGCGATCCACGATCAGGTATGGGTATGTTCACTTCGGCACACTATCGACAACAACTCGAGAAACTGCCCCAGCTTGCACTGCAAGCTGACAGCTTGCGCATCCTCAATTCGGCCAGCGAATTCAAGCAGCGCATCCTGCAGTTGATCGCAGGGGCACAGCGACGCATCTATCTGGTCGCCCTCTATCTGCAAGATGATGAGGCTGGCCGCGAGATACTCGCCGCTCTGTACGCCGCCAAGGCGGCCCGTCCCGAGTTAGATATCAAGGTGTTCGTCGATTACCATCGAGCGCAACGCGGCTTGATTGGCAAAGGCAAGCAGTCGGGAAATCATCTGCTGTATCAAGAGTGGGCCACCGAACGTCCCGGCGCCCTGGAGATCTACGGCGTTCCGGTCAAGCGGCGGGAGTGGCTCGGGGTGCTCCATCTGAAGGGGTTCCTGTTCGATGACACCCTGCTCTATTCCGGAGCCAGTCTCAACAACATCTACCTGCATCAACAGGAGCGGTATCGCTACGATCGCTACCACGAGTTGCAAGATGTTGCGCTGGCGAATAGCTGGGCTCAATTCATCATCCAGGTGTTTGGCCGTGATGCAGCGGTACAACGACTGGATCGCGCCCCAGTCCCCGGCATCAAGGCAATCCGCGGCGAGTTGCGCCGTTTCCGCCTCAAGCTGCAACAGGCCAAGTATGAGTTTCCGCCGGCACGAGTCGGTGAAGGTCAAGTCGGTGTGACTCCTCTGGTCGGCCTGGGCAAGCGCAATAACCGCCTGAACAAGGTGATTCGCACCCTGCTACGCAGCGCCGAACACGAGGTGTTCATCTGCACCCCTTACTTCAACCCGCCGAAGGCGATCGCCAAGGATCTGGCTCTCTTGCTGCGTCGGGGCGTGCGCCTGACGCTGGTGATCGGCGACAAGACAGCCAACGACTTCTATATTCCGCCCAGCGAGCCCTTCAGCACCATAGGGGGTCTCCCCTACCTGTATGAAGTCAATCTGCGCCGCTTCGCCGAACGCTTCCAACGCTATCTGGATAACGGCCAACTGAACCTGA
>JAGOXX010000199.1 GCA_018059485.1 Aeromonadaceae bacterium
CCGAGCCCCTCGATCAGCACGGCGCCGCTCTGGTTGAGCAGCACATGATCGGCGTGAGCGGCCAGCAGATACTGACCCTGGTTGTAGTAGTCGGCCATGGCGATGACAGGTTTGCCACTCTCCCGGAAGGAGTCGATGGCGCCAGCCACTTCCTGCAGCTTGGACAAGCTGGTGCCCTGCAGCCCCTGTGGCTTGATCACCAGCGCCTTGATGCGATCGTCATCTTTGGCACTGCGGATGGCCCAAAGCAGATCGGAGAGGACGATCTCGCTCGGTTGGTCGTCGCTGTTATCCATCTGGCGCAGCAACTGCACTGTGGGATCTGTCTGGGAGCGCTGTTCCACCAGCACGCCGTTGAGATTGAGAGTCAGGGCCCCTTCGATGGGCGCCTGTGGTGCCTCTTTTTGGCTGAAGCTAAAGACGATGACCAGCACCAGAATGAGAAACAGCAGATTGACCAGCATCAGCCGGGTGAAGTTGAGCAGGCGCCAGAGACTGCGAAACAGCCAACCCAGACCTTTGAAAATAGACATAGTCGCGTTATCGCCCTGTTAATGGGTAGAGAAGGGTCATTATTAACCAGTTGGCCGGTGAATTGCCATTTCCGCTTTGGTCCGATCATGGTGCGATCGCCTTCTCTTGCTTCGGGATACGCCTGTTCGCCGAAAAAATGTCCAAACATTTGTTTGAAAAAGCATTTTTGATTCTTTACTCTAGCTGCAATTTGATAACAAAAAATTAACTGGAGGCATTGTGAGCCTTTATCCTACGTTGCTGACGCCCCTTGACCTCGGGTTTACCCAGTTGAAGAACCGGGTACTGATGGGTTCCATGCATACCGGCCTCGAAGAGGAGAAGGGTGGCTTTGACAAGCTGGCCGCCTTCTATGCCGAGCGCGCCCGTGGCGGTGTCGGCCTCATCGTCACCGGTGGCATAGCCCCCAATCTGCGTGGGCGGCTGGTGCCCCACGGCTCACAGCTGAGCTTCCCCTGGCAAGTCGCCAAGCACAAGAAGGTGACTCAGGCGGTGCATCAGGAGGGGGGCAAGATAGCGCTGCAGATCCTCCATGCCGGCCGCTATGCTTACCATCCTTTCAGTCTGGCGCCGAGCGCCCTCAAGGCGCCCATATCCCCGTTCAAACCGCGCGCCATGAGCGAGCGGCAGATCCGCGGTACCATCCGTGACTTTGCCTCCACCGCGCAGCTGGCCAGGGCGGCCGGTTACGACGGCGTCGAAGTGATGGGGTCGGAAGGCTATCTCATCAACCAGTTCATCTGCGAGCGTACCAACAAGCGCACCGATGGCTGGGGCGGCAGCAATGAGAACCGGATGCGCTTCCCGGTGGAGATAGTGCGGGCCATCCGCGAGCGGGTCGGCACGGATTTCATCATCATC
The DNA here is from genome assembly GCA_018059485.1 of Aeromonadaceae bacterium. GTDB lineage: Bacteria > Pseudomonadota > Gammaproteobacteria > Enterobacterales > Aeromonadaceae > Pseudaeromonas. Next base: position 1,396 of record JAGOXX010000199.1, read on the forward strand.
TTCCGTCTCTCCATGCTGGATCTGGTGGAGCAGGGGTCGACGCTGGAGGAGGTGGTAGCCCTTGGCAAGGCGCTGGAGCAGGTCGGCGTGACCCTGATCAACACCGGCATTGGCTGGCACGAGGCGCGCATCCCCACCATCGCCACCAGCGTACCGCGCGGTGCCTTCAGCTGGGTGACCGCCGAGCTGAAAAAGCACCTCACAGTGCCGCTCATCACCACCAACCGGATCAATACCCCGGAAGTGGCCGAGCGCATTCTGGCGGGCGGCGAGGCGGACATGGTCTCCATGGCGCGCCCCTTCCTGGCTGACCCTGAATTTGTCATCAAGGCCGCCGAGAACCGGGCGGACGAGATCAACACCTGCATCGCCTGCAACCAGGCCTGCCTGGATCACGTGTTCAAGCAAAAACGCGCCTCCTGCCTGGTCAATCCCCGCGCCTGTTTCGAGACCGAGCTGACGTTTGGCCGCGTGCCCCAGCCCAAGAAGCTGGCGGTGGTGGGGGCGGGTCCGGCCGGGCTGGCGTTCGCCTGTTACGCCGCCGAGCGCGGCCATCAGGTGAGCCTGTTCGATCAGGCGAGCGAGATTGGTGGCCAGTTCAACTTTGCCAAGCAGATCCCGGGCAAGGAGGAGTTTCACGAGACTCTGCGTTATTTTGCCAGGCGGTTGGAGAAGTGCGGCGTCGAGCTCTACCTCGGCCAGCGCCAGAGCGCCGAGAGTCTGCTCGGCGGCGGCTTTGACGAAGTGATCCTCGCCACCGGCATACGCCCGCGTACCCCGAACATACCAGGCATAGAGCATCCCAAGGTGCTCAATTACATCGACGTGCTGCGGGATCACAAACCGGTCGGCCAGAAGGTGGCGGTGATCGGTGCCGGTGGCATCGGCTTTGATGTGGCCGAATACCTTGTGGAGAAGAAGGCTGATAGCGGTACAGACGGACATCGCGATCACTGGCTCAAGGAGTGGGGCATCGACAAGCAGCTTGGTGAGCGCGGTGGCCTGATCACGCCGGAGATCGACGCCCCCGAACGCCAGATCTGGCTGCTTCAGCGCAAGGAGAGCAAGGTGGGTGACGGTCTGGGCAAGACCACCGGCTGGATCCACAGAACCGTGCTCAAGAACCGCAAGGTGCAGATGCTTTCCGGCGTCCAGTACCTTGGCATCGACGATGAAGGCTTGCATATCCAGATAGGTGAAGCCAAACAGTGCCTGCCGGTGGATCAGGTGATCATCTGTGCCGGCCAGGAGCCTCTCAAGGAGCTGCAGGC
>JAGOXX010000200.1 GCA_018059485.1 Aeromonadaceae bacterium
CGCCGCCTGCGCGCCAGTCTCGAGGATGAGGGGCTGGAGTACCAGCTGCTGGTTGGTCGGGCTGCCACGTCACGCTATCTGGCGGCTCCCGAAGAGGGCTACTACCTGAAGTCACCAAAGTCATTTCTTGGTGCCACCGGGCTGTCCGAGAGCCAGATCCAGCTGTTCCGCGACATAGTCGCAGCCATGATGGTGACCATCAAACAGCGGGCTGAACAGAGCCTAGGCCACGAGATCCGTGATGCGGTCATTGGACAGCCGGTCAATTTCCAGGGGCTTGGCGGTGCAGAGAGTAACCGCCAGGCGCGCTCCATCCTGTCGGATGCGGCACATCTCGCCGGTTTCCAGAACGTTGCGTTCCAATATGAGCCAATTGCCGCCGGTCTGGAATACGAGGCTACTCTGCTGCAGTCACAAAATGTGTTAGTTCTCGACATCGGTGGTGGTACGACGGATTGCTCCGTGTTGCGGATGGGGCCGGATCGCGCCAGCTCGTCGGATCGGGACGCCGATCTGCTCGGCCATACCGGGCAGCGGATCGGGGGCAACGATTTTGATATCCGGCTGGCGGTTGCCGAGCTGATGCCCTTGTGTGGCATGGGCTCAACCAGCAAGCGTGGCTTGCCGATGCCGAGCAAACTATTTTGGGATGCCATGTCGATCAACGATGTGCAGGCGCAGGGACGCTTCTTTGCGCCAGAGACAGCTCGCCTGGTGCGGCAACTGATGCTGGATGCCAGCGAACCAGGCTTACTTGGCCGACTCGCCTGGGTTCGCGACTGTAAACAGACTCATCATCTGGTGTGGGAAGCCGAACAGGCAAAGATCCAGATGACGGATGCGGTGCAATTTTCCCGGTTCATCAACCTGCTGGATGAACAATTTTCGGTGCCATTCAGCCGGGAGCGCTTTGCCGAGGTCTCGGCTCCCTTGCTGGAGAAGATTGGCGAGTTGGCCGATGAGGCGATACGGCAGGCCGAGCTGGTCCCGGATGTTATTTTCGTCACTGGGGGTACGGCGCGCTCGCCGGTAATCCACTCCTGGCTGCAGCAGCGCTATGCTGCGAGCCGCATCGTCATGGGGGATCACTTTGGCAGCGTTATCGCTGGGTTGGCGCGTTGGGCGGATCGCTGTTTTGCTTGAAGTGCAAGGCTGTGCGGTGGCTCCATGATTTACGGAGCCAAAGTCGCTAGCGTGGAGGCTTGGCAAACTGGAGGCTCTTATGATTCCGATCCCTCGCTTTACCCTGAGTACCCTGGCACTGGCGCTCTGCATGATTCCTGTGGTCCAGGCGGATACCTTGACCCAGCTCAGCCAGATCCAGGCGGTGACCGTACATCCCGGCATGGCGACCGTTACCCGGACGCTGGATCTGCACCTTCCTGCGGGTGAGCATACCCTGTTGATCCCTGCATTGCCGGCGGGGCTGGATGAAGCCTCTCTGCGATTGAGCGGTGCAGGAAATGGACTGCAGATCGACAGCGTCGAAATCCGCCATCTCCAGGCGCGCGAGCTGGTACAGCCAGAGGCGGAAAGACTCCAGAGCCGCCAACAACAGTTACAGGACCAGATGGCAACGCTGCAGGCTGAAGGTGCCGCCTTAACGACCCAGGAATCCTTCTTGCAGGCATTGGCTCAGGCACCGGGCAAGCCACAGGAGCGCGGAACCTCACAGCTATCGGCCAGTGAGTGGTCAACCGGGGTGGCGGCTCTGGGCGAGGGGATGCGCACGCTTGGAGTGGCGCGCGTCAAGCTCGCACAGCAACAGCGCTCCTTGCTGGCCGAGCTTTCCGTGGTGGAGCGCGAACTACAGCGTCTGCAGAGTCAGGATAAAGAGAGCCGCACGGTCGCCGTTTCGCTACAAAATTTGGGGGGCGATGCCCGTCTGACACTGGAGTACCAGGTTGCGGGGGCCGGGTGGCAACCCGTCTATGAGGCACAACTGGATACACGCCGCGGCGAGTTGACGCTGACCCGGGCGGCGCTGGTACAACAGGTGACCGGCGAGAATTGGAATCGCGTGAAACTGCGCCTGGCAACCAGTCGCCCTCAGCAGCAGAGCCAGCCTCCCGAGCCTGAAAGCTGGTGGATTGACTTGCGCGACGAGAGTCGGGATCTGCAGCAAGCCGCTTTGGCCTCCGGGGCTGCTTCTCGCAAGATGGCGGAGATGGAGGTGATGGCCGATATGGCGCCTCCCGCTCCGGCACCGCAAGAAGCGGCCCAGCTGACCCTGGCGACGCTCGATGCCGGGGAGTTTGTGGCTGAATACCAGATCGCCGGCTCCATCTCATTAGCGTCGAATCAGGATCGGCAACGGGTCGTGCTTGGGCAGCAACAGCAGCCCGTGACCCAACGCCTGCAGGCGTTGCCGCGTCTTGACCCTCATGCCTATCTCTATGCGGATGTGAAAAATACGCTGGATGCTCCCTGGCTGGCCGGGGAGTGGCGTTTGTCGCGAGATGGCGCCTTCATCGGCAGTCGTCAACAGCCGAAGGTTGCCGTCGGTGAGCTGCTCTCGCTGGCATTCGGGGTTGATGATGCGGTCAAGGTCAGTGCCAATGCGTTGCAAGAGGAGCAGGGTGAACAGGGGATGTTGAACAAGGAACAGACCCTGACTCGACGCTGGC
>JAGOXX010000201.1 GCA_018059485.1 Aeromonadaceae bacterium
GGCATGAGTAGTGCCGGTCTTGATAACCGAAGTGCGATCCTGGCAAAGGTGGGGGGGCTGGCAATTTCGGCCAAGCAGCTATTGTCTTGGACGCGACCTGAGGCTAACCAGGCGGTGGGCGAGGCTCGCGTCATTTATATCTATCACGACGTGATCGATGCCATCGGTGATAAGGCGGCGACCGAATTACAGACCTTTAAGGCGGCACGGCAAGCCATCAGCGAACTGAACAGTTTAGTAGCCAAGGTAATCAATGGCTTTGGTGCCACTCGCGTGGTGATTACGGCAGACCATGGTTTCCTCTCGCAAATCAGCTCTCCAGAGGATGGAGTGAAGTCATCTTTGCTGGTTGAGCCACCGGGAACCTTAGAGGCCAAAAAGCGGTATCTGCTGGGCCGTAACTTGCCGGACAATGAGAATGTCTGGCATGGCCAGGTTCGGGATATGGTGAAGGGGGATTCCGAGATGGAGTTCTGGTTGCCCAGAGGTGTGAGCCGCTTTCATTTTGTTGGTGGTGCCCGTTTCGTTCATGGTGGCGCCATGCTTCAGGAGATCTGCGTTCCCGTGCTGGAAGTTCAGGAGCTGCGCGGCAAGAAGCAACAGCAGAACGAGAAAGTTAAAGTCGGTGTTGTGCCTGCCCAATCGGCGATCAAGCTGGTCAATGCCATCGACAAGATCCGTTTCTTGCAGACCGATGCGGTTGGCGAACGCCATAAGGCGCGGGCATTGCGGATCTTTGTGGCGGATAAAGATGGCCTTACAGTCTCAGCGGTAGAGAAATTACTGCTGGACTCTGCCGCTACGAGTCTGGATCAACGGCAGCAGGATGTTGTTATCAAGCTGACTGGCCAGCAATTTAAGCGTACCGAGCAATACCAGTTGGTGCTCCTTGATGATGAAGAGGGTATTGAGCTGGCTCGGTATCCGATCACCATTGATTTAATGTTCCAGGACGATTTTGGTTTTTGATCAGCATTGCTGAATGATAAGAGGTGCGGCTAGATGTCGATTGAAGGTATGGAACCACAAGAGGGCGAGTACTTGGCCAAAGAGCCAGGTGATTCTGCGGCTATGTCTGTGACTCATATCACCAACAATGTTGTCGTGCAGAATATGAGCGTGCAATGGCAGCCAGAGCCTGTGGCGACAGCGATGCCCGATCCAGTTGAGCAGCCAGGAGTTCTGGCACTTGAGGATGAACTGAGCCAGTTGGCTGGGCAGGATTTGGATTCGCTCCTTAACCGACACTTCAAAGGCAAAGTGGTTCGTAAAGACCTGACCAAACAGCTGAAAGAGGGGGCGAATGTCCCCGTCTATGTTCTGGAATATTTGCTAGGGATGTACTGCGCCTCGGATGATGATGATGTCGTTCGGCAAGGGCTGGAAAACGTCAAAAAAATACTGGCCGAGAACTATGTTCGTCCTGACGAGGCAGAAAAGGTCAAATCACTGATCCGGGAGCGGGGTAGCTTCAAGGTCATTGATAAGGTTGGCGTTAAGCTCAACCAGAAAAAGGATATCTACGAGGCCCAGCTTTCCAATCTGGGGATCAAAGATGCCGTCATCCCGTCCAATATCGTCAAGCAAAACGAGAAACTGCTGACCGGCGGGATCTGGTGCATCGTCACTCTCAATTACTTCTATGAAGAGGGGCAGAAAATATCGCCTTTCTCAGTGGCCAATCTTAAGCCTATCCAGATGCCCTCGATGGATATGGATGAGCTATTTGCGGCGCGTGGCCACTTCAATACGGATCAGTGGCTGGATGTGCTGGTTCGCTCCATCGGGATGGAGCCCACGAATTTGAAGCAACGGGTTAAATGGCATCTGCTGACCCGGATGATTCCGTTCGTTGAGAACAACTACAACGTCTGTGAGCTGGGCCCTCGGGGAACGGGTAAGAGCCATGTCTACAAGGAGTGCTCTCCGAACTCGTTGCTGGTCTCGGGTGGGCAAACCACAGTGGCGAACCTGTTTTACAACATGAGCTCGCGTCAGGTTGGTCTGGTCGGCATGTGGGATGTGGTGGCCTTTGATGAAGTTGCAGGCATCACCTTCAAGGATAAGGACGGGGTCCAGATCATGAAGGATTACATGGCGTCAGGATCCTTCTCGCGTGGTCGTGACTCCATCGAAGCGAAAGCCTCTATGGTCTTTGTCGGCAACATCAATCAGAGCGTTGAGACCCTGGTGAAAACCAGCCATCTGCTGGCGCCGTTTCCAGAGGCCATGATTGATACCGCGTTCTTTGACCGCTTTCATGCCTATATCCCGGGTTGGGATATTCCCAAGATGCGGCCGGAGTTTTTTACCAACAGCTATGGATTAATCACAGACTATCTCGCCGAGTACATGCGCGAGATGCGTAAGCGCAGTTTCTCTGACGCCATTGATCGCTTCTTTAAGTTAGGTAATAACCTGAATCAGCGTGATGTCATAGCGGTTCGGCGAACCGTTTCTGGGCTTTTGAAATTGCTGCATCCGCACGGTGTCTTTGATAAAGAGGACGTGCGGCGCTGCCTGACCTATGCCCTCGAATTACGACGCCGGATTAAGGAGCAACTGAAGAAGCTCGGCGGCATGGAGTTTTTCGATGTGCACTTTAGTTACATCGATAACGAGAGT
>JAGOXX010000061.1 GCA_018059485.1 Aeromonadaceae bacterium
GGCATTGACCACCATCACCAGACCCGCCACGCTCGCCAGCACCAGACCCAACCGCAGCATGGGTAACATACCGACCCGCTTGACGAAGCGACCATTGAGCCAGGTCATCGCCATCAACAGCAGGACGTTGAGGCCAAACAGGAAGCCATAGTGCTGGGCTGGCACACCAAAGTAGTCGATGTAGACATAGGGAGAGCCACTGATGAAGGCGAACATGCCCGCCGAGGCAAAGGTGCCCGCCAACAGACTGCCCATGGCTCGCGGGTGTCGCAATACCCGTCCGTAGTTGGCAAAGACAGTGCTCAAGCGTAGCGACTGACGCAATTCCGGCTTCAGCGTCTCCGGTACTTTCCACACCAGCGTCAGCCACAGGGCACCACCAAGCCCCATGAGGATCCAGAAGATGACGCGCCATCCGACATGCAGTAACAAACCACCGACCACAGGGGCCACCAGTGGCGCCAGTGTCATCGTCAGGATCACCAGCGTCAGGGCACGGACAAACTCTGCATCCCGAAAGAGATCCCGGAGTAGCGCATTGACCACCACAGCACCCGCGGCACCACCGACAGCCTGCAACAGGCGAAACAGCAACAACGCCGGCAACGAGGTGGCGAGGGCACAACCCAACGAGGCCAGCACGAAGAGGCCCAGTCCGAACAGAATCACCGGCTTACGCCCTAGGCTGTCGGCCAATGGCCCGTAAAACAGTTGCCCCAGCGCAAAACCAGCCAGAAAGGTACTGACCGTCAATTGTACCGCTTCGGTACCGACCCCCAGCTCATCGGCAATCGTCGGAATGGCCGGCAGATACATATCGACGGCCAGTGGCGTCAGTCCGGAGATGGCCCCCAGCAGAATCAGTAAAAACAGAGATGAACGACCCATGAGAACTACTTCCTAGCGGATGAGTCCTGAGTGTAGCGGATTGTCGATCCGGATCACAAAAAAAGGCGCGACTTCAATGCCTTTCATTGAAGATAAATACAGGAAGATTCCGTTCAACAAGCTACTCCTCGGGGGAGCCCAGCCCCAAAAGCTGTAGCGGCAAGTCGCTGAACGCTTCGCAACCAATGCCCGACGTGAGTAGAATAGAGCCTCTTCGATGCGCCTAAAGAGACAGGCGCGGGTTGCTCGATGCAACGCACAGCTTTCACCACAAGGATCAGGATGAAATACCCACTCGTCACCGCCCTGTTACTGCTGCTCTGTTCTGCCTGCAGCATCGTCAGCAAGGAACAATGCCAACACCTCAACTGGTATGGCAGGGGCTACTCGGATGCCCTCAACGGCAAACCACTCTCCCAGGCAGAGGTCTATGCCAGCGCCTGCCGCGACCATGGTGTCTATCTGGATACCAGTGCTTGGCAACGCGGTTATCAGCGCCACCTGCGGCAATCCTGCCCAATCGCCAACGCCAAACCCCTGGCCATCAGCGAGCCGAATTATCAGGGCAACTGCCTGACCATTCCGGAATTTGCCCGCGCCTATCGTCAGGAGCGGAGCAAGGCTGAGGAGCGCGCCGCCCTGCAGAAAGTCGAAGATGAGATGACCCGCATCCGCCAAGAGTTGGCCTCCCTGCGCGGTAAGCAGGACAAGGCCTCTCGCGCTCGCTGTCAGGAGCTGGAGTGGAGCGAGTTCCAGCTGCAGCAATCCCTGATCGAGCTCAAACCACCGGTGGCGATCGAAGGTGAAGTTCTCAATCCAGCTCTGCATCGCTAGGAGAGACCCATGCGCCTTTCGCTCCTGCTTGTGACACTCCTGTGGATCTCTGGCTGCAGTACCCTCTCCGAACAACAGTGCCGACTCGGCGACTGGTATGGTCTCGGCTATCAGGATGGCCAGGCAGGGCGTACCCAGGCGCGCCTGGCCGATTATCACCAGGATTGTGCCGAGTATGGAGTCACACCGGATCTGAAACGCTGGCAGGAGGGCTATAACAAAGGGCTGGAGTACTACTGCATCCCCGAACTGGCCTACGCCAAAGGCAAGAGTGGCGACAACTATCAGGGTGTCTGTCCAAATGATGCCAGCTTTCGCCAACAGTACGATCGCGGGCGTCGCGAGTATCAACTGCAAGAGGCTCTCGACCAGCTGGAGGCCGATCTGGAACAGTTAGGCCGTGAGCGGCAAGAGCTGTGGCGCCAGTATCGCCACAGTGACGATCCCCATGTTCGCCGTGATCTCCACCACAGGCTCGAACGCCTGCAATGGCAGGAGATGGAGCTGCACCAGGAGCATCTGCAACTCAATCAGCAACAGTTATTGCTCAACAGCAAATCGGTGAAGTGAGCCCCAGCGCAGCGACGAGAGGCCGTCACCAGAGCGTCACGCAACCTTAACAGAACTGTCATTGACTCCCGTTACAGTGGCGGCAAACCGGAAGGATGCCGCCATGAAGATTGCCCATTTCTCGCTACTCAGCTCCCTGCTGCTACTGTTGTTGGCCTCCATCTTGAGCTGGAGTCTCTATCAGGGCTGGAACCAGCATGAACAGCAGAAGGCGCAACGCCAGAGCTATGAACAGCTGCGGCAGACGGTCAGCCAGGAGGCACAACGACAGATCGGCGAATATCTGCTGACTGGAGATGCCAGCCGGCTGAGCCAGGCACGAGCAGCCCTCAAACAAGCCCAGAGCCTATTGGCCCAACTGCCGCCTCAACTCACCAGCGACGGATTGCCCCAACTCAAGCAGTTGCACGACCAGTTAGCCGGCGAATATCTGGCCGCCGGGAAGTTGGCCGGCAATAGCCAGCAGTTGCTACAGAATGCCGAAAATGAACTAATGAGCAATCTGGGGCAACTCAACCGTTATGCTCTGGCCGCCCAGCAGCCGCAGCGGGAGGCCTATCTGGCCTTGACGACGGCCATGGCGCCCGGGGTTGCCAAGCTGGCGCAATTGCGCGAAAACCTGATGGCCCAGCAGGATCATCGCCTACTGGCCTCGTTGCAGTTTGAACTCGACACGCTGCACAAGCAGGTCGCCCAGCTGCAGTCGCTCCCGCTGCTTGGCGTTCTCAGCCAGGTTGAGGATGAGTTCCCCACCCTGGGCGAGGAGCCAGCGGCCGTCGATCTGGGGGAGGCTCCCAAGGCTGAACTGGCAAGCCTGGTCGCCCGCTATCCGAAAGAGCTGGAAAATACCCGACGCATGCTCGAACAGCAGCAACAGATGAAGCAGCAGCTGACCCGGGATTTCCACCAACTCGAGTCAACCATAGTCTCCATCGGCATCGAGCTACAGCGATTGCAAACCCAACAACTGCAGCAGCTGGGGCTGACGCTGATCGTCCTGGCCGGGATCCTGGTGCTGTTCGCCTGCCTCTCCTTCCTATTCCAGCAACGCCTGGTGGTCTCGCGTCTGCGGCTGTTACGGGATGCGTTTCGTCATCTGGTGATGACAGGACGCCCGGAGCCGCTCCCAGTGCGCCACAGTCACAGTGAGTTGGGTGAAATCGCCACCAACTTCAACCAGTTGATGGATCTTCTCAGCCAGCAGCAGAACGAAAAGATCGTTCAGCTGGGCCACATCTCACAGACGCTGGAGGGGATGGTCAGCCAGGTCGAGCAGATCCGCCATCATGCGGAACAGTCCGATGGCGCCATAGCGGCGGGTCAGAACATGATGAATGAGCTGAACCAGCTGGCTAGCGAGGTGCATCAGGTGGCCGATGACATAGCCCAACACGCTCGACACAACGAAACCTCCATGCGTCACAGTCAGTCGCTGGTGCAGCAACTGCAAGCCGCCACGCGCCGCACCGGTGATGCCATCGAAGCCAGCCAGGGGTCACTGCGTCTGCTGGACGAGTCGATGACCAGCGCCACCGCCATCGTCGATGTGATCCGTCACATCGCCGACCAAACCAATCTGCTGGCCTTGAATGCGGCCATCGAGGCGGCTCGAGCCGGTGAACATGGGCGAGGCTTTGCCGTGGTGGCGGATGAGGTTCGTCACCTCTCGGGAAACACCCAGCAATCCCTGGATCAGATCCTGACCATCTTCGCTCGCCTCAAGGGAGCCTCCGCTGAATTGAGCGCTACCATACACGCCATCGCCGATGCATCCGATCAACAGCAGCAACATGCCGATGGGCTCTGGGAGTCTGCTCAAGAGGTTCGCGACAAGGCACAGAGTACGGCCGTGGTTGCCGATCAGGGAGCCAGCAACGCCCACAGTCAGGTCGAAAAACTACAGGCATTTGCCAGCCTGATGCAACTGATGCGTCAACAGTCGCTGGGCATGTCGGCGCAATCAACCCAGGTGGCACAGCACATACAGACTCAGGCGCAGCGGATCACCGACACCCTGCAGGTTGGAACTCTGGGACCGCAAGCGGCCTGAGCTGAGCCAAGTCAGGGTCAGTTCAGAGCAGCCTGGACGTAGAGATCGAAGCGGTTGCTCTTGGTCTCGATCGCACTGCTCGGCGCCATCTCATTGAGCCAGCCCGCATAATCGGGCCGTTTGACCACCACCCGTTTGCCAGCGACCGCCAACGCCGCAGGCAACAGGGCATCGGCATCCAGATCCGGCCCCACCAGGGACTGGAAGACCCGCATCTCTTTCTTGACCAAGGCCGACTTCTTCTTGTGCGGGAACATGGGGTCGAGGTAGACCACATCCGGCGTAAAACCCAGGCTCTGTAACTGTTGCAACGCCGGGCCCGGCCGCAGGGTCATCCGCTGCTGCATCCAGGAGCCAATCTCGGCATCTGCGTAGGCACGCGCGAGGCCATCGGCCAACAACGCCGCCACCACAGGGCTGCGTTCCAGCATGACGACCTGACAACCAAGCGAAGCCAGCACAAAGGCATCTCGCCCCAGCCCGGCCGTCGCATCGACAACCAGCGGATTGGCCCCGGCCTTCAAGCCGACAGCCTTGGCAATCGACTGCCCCCGACCGCCGCCGAATTTGCGGCGATGGGCCACAGCCCCTTCGACAAAATCGACAAATACGGCGCCGAGTTTCGGTTCATCCAGCTTGCGCAGCTCCAGACGCTCTGCCGTCCACACCAGAGCAAACGGTGCCGACAACGGCAGCTCACCCAGCTCGGCGGCAAGACGATCCGCATCGGCTTGGCGCGATGGACACTCGGCGCAGACTTCGATCAAAAACATGCGACATCCCCATGACGACAGGCTGCCCCGATCCGGCAGCCTGCCCATTGTATCAGAGAGTCGATGGCCGCGGCTCGCCTCAGGCGGCGCAGCTCTGGCTGACCTGGAAGCGACCCGCCATCTGATTGAGACGAGCAATCGTGTGGTGGGTCTGGGTCACGCTCTGGCTCAGCTCGTCGAGTGCGGCCCGCATAGCCTCGGCCACCTCGGCCACACCGGAGGCTTCCGCCACATGGGCACGACCATGGTCGGTCAGTTCGTGGATGGTGGCGAACAGCTTCTCGACGATCAGACTCTGCCCGGCATTCTCGCCAGCGGCCTGCTCGGCGATCCGCAGCCCCTCCTCCATGTTACCCATCCCCTGTTCCATCACGTTGACCGCATCCGAGGCCTGCTGCTGCACCTTGCTGATCATGGCCTCAATCTCGGCAGTCGAGCTGCTGGTGCGTTCGGCCAATGAGCGAACCTCATCGGCTACCACGGCAAAACCGCGACCGGCTTCACCGGCCCGCGCCGCCTCGATGGCCGCATTCAGGGCCAATAGATTGGTCTGTGCGGCAATCGACTGGATCACGCCGACTATGTTGCCGATTTCGCGCGTGCTATCACCCAGCTGGGCAATCGTCGCCGTCGAGGTTCCCACAGTCTCGCGGATGGCCCGGGTGCGTTGCGATACCTCGGTGAACTGTTGCCGGGCCGTTTCAGCTTGTTGCGTCATCGCCTCATGCATATCGGCCGCAGTCAACGTCGCCGAGTTCAATCGCCCCATCTGTACATCCAAAGAGCCCAAAATGCGTTGCATGGCAGCCATCACCTGCTCGACCGCCTCTGCCGTGCTGCCGTTATGCTGTTGCAGTCTATGGTTATCCTGCGCCAGCGTCCGGCTGGTCACCATCACATTGCCCAGCGTGGAGTCGAGGTTATCCACCAGGCTGTTGACCCACTGGGTCATGACGCCGGTCTCATCACTGACCAGGCTGCCGCGATCCAGTCGCAATCTCAGATTGGCCTCACCCTCAGCGATGCGCCGCAGCATGCCAATCACAGAACGGAGCCGCCCAGCCAGAGGCTTGGCATGGTAGCGATAAAACAGGCCGCCCCCCAGCAACAACCCGAGAAGTTGCACGCCGGCACTGGCAGCCGGGCTCAACGCCAGCAGAGGCCCAGCCCCCATGGCCAGCGCCCAACCAGGCAAGAGGGTGGTAAAGGCACCGCGCACCAGGCGATGACTGATCGAACGGTAGCGGTAGACCTCTTCCAGATCGGCTTCACACATCATGCCCCAGACATCCGGCGACCCCGGCAGCTGCAGCGTGATCCCCTTGCCAATCACCGGAATGTGCCGATAGTCGGAGTAGCCCGGATAAGTGACAAACAGGTTGTGACCATGACGGATGGTCTCCCGAACACCCGGATGCAGCTGGCCGGTGGCCGGATCGTTAAACTTGAGCTCCAGCTCGGTCTGTTCACGCACACGCACCACGCCGAACTCGGTCTGCACGCCATCCTTGAGGTTGTCACCCAGGCTGAACGTCCGATCTTCAAAACGCGAACGCGACAGTGCCACCCCGGGCTCCAGGGTTGGATCCAGCTCCGACTTGACCATGAACAGGTAGTTATCACCGGACTCGTGGAATATGTGGCCAGCCTCGCGCTGGATCAGATCCCCCAACACATCATTCGGGATCCGGGCACAGAGCGTCGCCACGCGCACCCCATCCTGCAGAACAGGCTGATAGAACATCAGGGTGATAGCATCGTGAAATGCCGAGCTGCTAGGTCCAAATTGGCGGGTTAGCTCATCCTTGTAGGGACCATGCAAACAACGCCCCTGACAAACAGCCGTCCAGACACGAGGGGCAGGACGAGCACCGCGCTGCGACCGTTCGCGAGAGCTGGCCATGAGCTCGCCCGCACCATCGATGACAAAGAGTTCAGAGGCATCCGGCAGCAGCAACTGTTTATCGGCCAACCACGCACGGGAGAGCTGCGAATCCAACGGCAACAGATCGGCCAGACTAGCCAACAGACTCCACTGCTGCTCGCACCACTGAGTCAGCAACTCCTTGCGGGTTTGAGCAAAGCTGTTGAAGGCGCTCTCCATCGCCGTCAACCGATCCCGGTTGCAGTGACATGCCCAACGCATGGTCAATTTGCCCGTCTTGCCAAACCAGGGTAACCAGTGACGCTCTTCGTGGTTCAACGCCATCTTTTCGCTCTGTAACTGCATCCTGCTTCCTTGTGTGTTCCATCATCCAGAGTGGGGATAAGGCAGTTAGCAAGTGGCGTACCAAAAATGAGCAGCGTGGATAGCCACTTCGGCGCGAGCCTGCATCAGAATTGCTCACCAAAACAAGGCATTGCGCCATAGAGGTGCAAATGAACCCTTCCGCAGCTATATGAGCAGAGGGGCATGGGCTGATTCGCTGACCGGATGGCCTGACGGTGCCGCTTGCAGGTGCAGATAGTCGAGCAGAGCATCCCAGGCCAGCGGTTTGCTAAACAGATAACCCTGAGTATAGGCACACCCCTCACCGGCAATAAACGCCTGTTGACCTTCGCGTTCAACCCCCTCGACAACCAGCTGCATACCGAGGTTGTGCACCATGCTGATCAACCCCTGCAGCAATAGGCGGTCCTGAACATGCCCCGGGATCTGCACGATGAAAGAGCGATCAATCTTGACCAGATCCATTGGATAACGCCGTAGATAATTCAGCGCCGAGAAGCCGGTACCGAAGTCATCGATGGCAATCTGGCAACCGGCGCTGCGCAGGGCCCGGATCCGCTCCAGATGTTCATCATGGCCATCCATGAATATCGACTCGGTGATCTCGAAGATCAGGCTGCGCGGATCGAGCCGATAGCGGGCCAATACCGCCAACCACTCATGCGCATCGGTGCTGAGGGTATTGAATTCCAGAGTCGAGCGATTAACCGACATCTGCAGCCAGTCATAGCCGGCATCATGCAATCGTCGCAGATCGCGGCATGCCTGTTCGAGCAGTTGCTCACCCAAGACCTGGATCAGGCCAGCCTCTTCGGCAAGAGGGATGAAATCGACCGGGGAGACCACACCCAATTCGGGATTCTGCCAGCGCGCCAGAGCCTCTAGCTTGGCGACTCGGCCCAGACGGTTATCCCAGATCGGTTGATAGACTAGGGATATCTCGCCATTTTGCACCGCCTGCAACAGTTGCCGTTGCATCGCCTCGCGCCGTATCACCCCCTGTAGCACGGGGGCCGAGAAGCAGAGATAGCTGAGTTGCTGGCGACGAGCTTCGAACAGAGCCAGATCCGTGTGTCGCAGCAACTGATAGAAGTCATGGCCATCACGGGGCCAGAGAGCCCCCGCCAGGGTGCCGGAGAGTCGCAGTTTGCGAGGCCCCGCTTCAAATGGGCGATGTACCTCCCCCAGCAATTG
>JAGOXX010000202.1 GCA_018059485.1 Aeromonadaceae bacterium
GTAGCGGGGCATCTCCAGTGTCATCACATCGCGAACGGCAAACCCTTGCAGGTAGTCGACCAATTTCTGGCTTAGGGCATGAACCTGAGATTCGGCTTCGACCCGGTAGGCCAGCAGCGGTACGTTGCGCATCTGGGCCTCTTCCAGCCAGTGGTGCCAATTCGGGTTGTTGTGATCCGAGACATCCATGCGCAGCATATCGAAAGGCAAAAATTGGCTGTGGGGGTGTTCGAGGGAGTCGACATCGAGGACAAAACGGATCTTGCTGTCATGCAACTGGTTCATCGCTTTGCGCAGGTGGGGCATATCCTGCACCTGATCCAGTTCCAGGATGTGAAGCCAGAGCGGCGCCGGCATCAGGCAGTCGCTGAGGCTCTGGAGCGCCGAGAGCACTTCTGCCGTCGGCAGCGAGCGGGCAAAGATATTGAGCAGCCAGCTCCCCTGGTCCTGTTTGCAGGCAGTCAGTTCGGCAGCCATCTGACAGACATGCAGATCCAGGGCACGACGCAGATCCAGGTGCTTGACGATTTTCAGTAGCGCCTGTGGATCCGGGTACTCCTTGAAGCGCAACAACAGCTCGTGACCGAACAGCATGCCATTGCGATGCAGGATCGGCTGGGCAATGAAGTGCATCTCTGATCCGTTGAGTATGCCGGGAAGTCCTTGCAACATGCCGTTCGCCTCATGAGTCAGTTCGCTCTTGTTTTCAGTGTAATCCATTCTGGGAACTCTGAGCTCTCTTGAGGCTGATTTGGGTTCGTCGGTGAGCTTGCTATAATCCCCCCCTTGGCACGAAAGGTGCTGTGTCTATGAGGCGGATGAGAGTATGACGGCGGAATATCAACAACGATTTGGTGGCATTGCCCGCCTCTATGGCCAGCACGCTCTGACCCAGTTTGCCGCCGCCCATGTCTGCGTGGTGGGGATCGGTGGCGTCGGCTCTTGGGCCGCCGAGGCATTGGCTCGTTCCGGTATCGGACGGCTGACGCTGATCGATCTCGACGATATTTGCATCACCAACACCAACCGGCAGATCCACGCATTGCAGCAGACTGTGGGTGAACTCAAGGTCGAGGTGATGGCCGAGCGCATTCGTGCCATCAATCCGGAGTGCCAGGTGGCTGTGGTGGATGATTTCGTCACCGCCGAGAATATGGCCGAGCATATTCACAACGACTTTGATTATGTGATTGATGCCATCGACAGTCTGAAGGCCAAGGTCGCCCTGATTGCCTTCTGCAAGTATCGCAAGATCCCGATCATAGTTGCCGGTGGTGCGGGTGGGCAGATGGATCCAACTCAGATCCAGGTGGCCGATTTGAGCAAGACCATCATGGATCCGCTGGCCGCCAAGGTGCGGGGCGAATTACGGCGTCTGCACAACTTCAGCAAGAATCCGCAGCGGAAATTTGGGGTCGAGTGCGTCTTTTCTACCGAACAACTGCGTTATCCGGATGGTGCCGGTGGCGTCTGTCACGCCAAGGCTCAGAGCGATGGCAACATGAAGATGGATTGCGCCTCCGGCTTTGGTGCTACCACGGTCGTCACCGCGACTTTCGGTTTTACGGCGGTGTCCCGAGTGCTGAAGAAGCTTGCCGAGCGTGGGGCTAAGGCCTTGAAGACCGGAGATGTGCAGGTGTGACAACGGAGGGCTTTGCCCTCCTGCTGCTATTACTCGACTATGGTCCAGGTAAAGTCGTCTCCTTCTACCTCGACATCGACGAGCACCTGCTCCGTCTCCTGATCGTCCAGAGCCTGCAGGGTGCCTCGGTACTTGTTATCACCGGTCGGTGTCAGCTCCATGCTCACAAATTTCACCGAGGCCATTTCCGGATCCTCTCTCTTTAACTGGATTTCCATATCCTTGCGCACCCTTTCCGCCAGTTTTTGGGTGTCGGTTTCTGCTTGTGTCGAGAGGCTGAAGCAGGTTAGGCCGAGAGTCAGTGCTGCAGCCAGCATGGCATTTCTTTTCATCGTCACTATCTTCCCTGGTTGAGTTTGGTAATCCGGACAGACAATTCGTCGCTAACGGACTCAATATGCTACCACTGGAAAACCATGGTGTTATGGCTTCTGATCTCAGTTTTATCGAAGTTTACGGTGATGGATGAAGAGGCAATGGTGATGCGGTAAGTGGCAATGCAGTTTGATGATAAGCCCAACAAAGCCAATGGATTTCATCTCACTGACTTTGTTGGGTTTTGTTGCTTTAAGCTTTCGGCGTGGCCAGCAACAGGGTGTGACCGAGCATTCCCACATTGTCGATCTGTTGCTCAAGCTGTAACCCTGCTTGATCCAGACAGGACAACAGATCCGCCGATGGGTAGAAGCGACTGTTACCGTTGGCAAGCGCGGTAAAATAGAGCGAGGTGGCATTCAGACTGAAGCTGGCAGCCGGGAAGTTCTGGCGATCGGGGAAGAGTTCCAGAATCGCGATGCGAGCGCCCGGTTTCATGCTGTGGCGGATCAGCGTCAGGATTGCGGTGATCTGCTCCAGACTGAAGCAGTCGAGGAATTGGCTCATCCACCAGATATCGGCTTCGCCCGGCAGACTTGTGGCCTGTAGCAGATCGACGGCGTG
>JAGOXX010000062.1 GCA_018059485.1 Aeromonadaceae bacterium
CCTTCAAACACGGCGCGGCCTATGATGGCGTGGCCGATATTCAGCTCCTCCATCTCGGGGATGGCGGCGATGGGTTTGACGTTGTGGTAGTGCAGACCATGACCGGCATTGACCCGCAGCCCCAGACCATGGGCATAACGAGCAGCCTCCTGAATCCGCGCCAACTCCTCGAGCTGTTCCGCCGTGCTGGTCGCATCGGCATAGCGTCCGGTGTGGATCTCGATATAGGGAGCGCCAACCGCCACGGCTGCATCGATCTGAACATGATCCGCATCGATGAACAGCGACACCTGAGTGCCAACCGCCGCCAGACGGCTGATGGCAGCCTGCACCTTGGCGAGCTGACCAGCCACATCCAGTCCACCTTCGGTGGTCACTTCGGTCCGCTTTTCCGGTACCAGGCAAACAAAGTGCGGCTTGATACGGCAGGCTATATCCAGCATCTCGTCGGTGACTGCCATTTCCAGGTTCATTGGGGTCTGCAGTGTCTGACGCAGGATTTCGACATCCCGATCCGTGATATGACGACGATCCTCGCGCAGGTGGATGGTGATGCCATCGGCGCCAGCCTGCTCGGCCAGACCCGCAGCCAGTACCGGATCCGGATAGCTGGTGCCCCGCGCATTGCGCAGCGTCGCCACATGGTCGATGTTCACACCCAGAAAAATCTCGCTCACTGCAATTTCCTCGCTGAAAGATGTTGGAATAGTTCCCGGCTCTTCAGGGGCCGGTTGCCCAGATAGGGCTTGAGGGCCTGGCGACAGAATCGCTTCGCCGCCTGCAGCTCGTCAGGGGAAGTTAACAGCCCTTCCCCCATCGCCAACAGGTGACGACCCTCGAAACGATCAACGCCCGGCACACTCCCTGGCGCCAGGACAAAACCATACTCTGCACGATACAGATAGTAGCGCTGCGGCTCAATGGGCAGCCCGCTCAAGGCATCCAGCGTGAAGTCGATGCCATAACCGAGCGCCTCGAGCAAGAGCAGCTCGAACTGACGCAAAACCGGCTCCGGAGAGCCATCGGACGAGAGCAGCTGTAACGCCTGGCGGTAGTAGTCGAAGAGTTCTGGATAGGCGGTATGCCGCTCGAGCAGATAGTAGAGCAGTTCATTGAGATAGAGGGCGCTGTAGAGCGAGACCTCCCGCAGACGCAACGGAGCGGCAACGACCTCCAGTTGATCCAGACTCTTGAGCTCGCCGCGCCCCCGCCAGCTGACGCTGAGCAGGGTAAATGGTTGCAGTTGCGCCTTCAACGGCGAACGCGCACTGCGTGAGCCACGGGCCACCAGGCTCTGGCGGCCACTGTCGGCACAAAACAGTTCGACCAACTGGCTGCTCTCCCGGTAGGGACGGCTGTGCAGCACGAAGGCCAACTGTCGCTCCATCATGACGGGTTATTCGTCACCGTAGCCAAGACTGCGTAATGCCCGCTCGTCGTCAGCCCAGCCCGACTTGACCTTGACCCACAGCTCGAGGAATACGCGGGTTTCGAATAACCGCTCCATGTCCATGCGCGCCTCGGTGCCTATGGTCTTGAGCTTCTCACCCTTGTTGCCGATCACCATGCGCTTCTGGCCATCCCGCTCGACCAGGATCAGGCCATTGATGTGGAACAGGCCATCAGCCTCGACCTTGAAACGCTCGATTTCGACCGTCACCGAGTAGGGCAATTCATCACCGAGGAAGCGCATCAGCTTCTCGCGGATGATCTCGGAGGCCATGAAACGCGAACTGCGATCCGTGATGTAGTCATCGGGGAAGTGATGCTCACCGACCGGCAACAGATCGCGCGCCATGCTACGGATCTTCTCGACATTGGTGCCCTTCTCGGCCGACAACGGCAGCACCTCAGCAAAATGCATCTTCTGCGACAACATCTGGATATGCGGCAGCAGTATCTCTTTGTCATCGATCAGATCGATCTTGTTGATGGCCAGCACCACAGGGCAGCGCAGATGCTGCAACTTGCTCAGCACATGCTCGTCATCCGAGGTCCAGTGAGTCCCTTCGACGACAAACACCACCATCTCGACATCACCGAGGGAGCTGGTTGCCGCCCGGTTCATCAGGCGATTGATGGCCCGCTTCTCCTCCTGGTGCAGACCCGGCGTATCCACATAGATGGTCTGGTAGGCACCATCGGTGTCGATGCCAAGGATGCGGTGGCGAGTCGTCTGCGCCTTGCGCGAGGTGATACTAACCTTCTGCCCGAGGATCTGGTTCAGCAGGGTGGATTTGCCAACATTCGGACGGCCGACGATGGCGATGAAACCGCAATGGGTCTGCTCTGTCATTTGAATTGCTCCAGGGCTTTTTCGGCCGCTGCCTGTTCAGCCTTACGGCGGCTTGAGCCCACGCCGATCACGGAGGCATTGAGCCCTTCGATCTCGCACTGCACGGTGAACTCCTGATTGTGGGCCTCTCCCTTGACCTTGATGACCACGTAGCTGGGCAAGGGTTTGCGCTTGCCCTGCAATAGCTCCTGCAGACGTGTTTTGGGATCCTTCTGATCGGCGCCCGGACGGATCTCGTCGAGCCGAGAGGCATACCAGGCCAGCAACAAGCCACGCACCGGCTCCATGCCGACATCGAGGTAGATGGCACCAATCAGCGCCTCAACCGTATCGGCCAGAATCGACTCACGCCGGAAACCACCACTCTTGAGCTCGCCTGGGCCCAGGATCAGGTATTCACCCAGGTCAAATTCACGCGCCAGCTCGGCGAGGGTCTTCTCTCGCACCAGAGTCGCCCGCATCCGGCTCATGTCGCCTTCGCTGACATCCGGGAAGCGGTGGAACAGTGCCTCGGCAATCACCAGACTGAGAATAGAGTCACCCAAAAACTCCAACCGCTCGTTGTGCCGAGAGCCGGCACTGCGGTGGGTGATGGCTCGCTTGAGCAGATCATCATTGACGAAGGTGTGGCCTATCTTCTTTTCCAGCCGTTTGAGCTTATCGATCACTGAATACCACCTATCCGCTCAAACCGGATCCCGGTTGGGATCCAACCCGGCAGCGGCGAGCTCGGATCGCGATCAAATTCAAAGCTGGTCCAGATAAATACGGCCTTGCCAACCAGGTTGCGCTCCGGCACAAAGCCCCAGAAGCGACTGTCCTTGCTGTTGTCCCGGTTGTCCCCCATCGCGAAGTAGTGGCCTTCCGGCACAACCCACTCATCGGCCTCGTTGCCGACCTGATGGAAATACATGGGAACAAAATCAGGTTGCTCCGGGTTCTTCAGGATCTTGTGGCTCACCGAGCCCAGCAGCTCCTGATAGCGTTCCAGTGGCACGCTCCCCTGCATGAAGTCGCCGCTGTTGAGGAAAGTCTGCTCGACCTTCTGGATCGACGGACAATCCTTGCCTGACGGGCATCCTGGCTGGATGAACAGCTGTTTGTTGCGGTAGATGATGCGATCACCCGGCAGACCGACGATGCGCTTGATGTAGTCCACGCGCGGATCTTCTGGGTACTTGAAGACCACCACATCACCCCGCTGCGGGTGACCGGTATCGATCAGCGTGTTGTTGTTCAGCGGCTCCTTGATGCCATAAGCAAACTTCTGCACCAGGATGAAATCACCGACCAACAGGGTCGGCATCATGGAACCAGATGGGATCTGGAACGGCTCGAACAGGAAGGAGCGCAACACCAACACAGCGGCAATGACCGGGAAGATCCCCTTGCACTGCTCCACCCAACCCGGCTCGCGCATCAGGGTCTCGATGGTGCCGGCATCCAGAGCCTTACCGGTCGCCGACTCTGCCTTCAGTACCCGCTGTTGACGCCAGCGCAGCAGCACGAAGCGATCCAGCAACCACACCAGGCCGGTCAGCAGGGTGGCGCCGATCAGTAACAGGGAAAAGGTATTAGCCATTAATTACTATCCTTACCGACATGCAGAATGGCGAGGAATGCCTCTTGCGGCACATCCACGCGCCCCACGGACTTCATCCGCTTTTTACCTTCTTTTTGTTTGTTCAGCAGCTTCTTCTTCCGGCTGACGTCGCCACCATAACACTTGGCCAGTACGTCTTTGCGCATCGCCTTGACGGTGCTGCGGGCAATCACATGGTTGCCAATCGCGGCCTGGATGGCGATGTCGAACATCTGGCGCGGGATCAGTTCGCGCATCTTCTCGACCAACTGCCGGCCACGGAACTGGGCGTTGTCCTTGTGGGTGATGATGGCCAGCGCATCGACGCGCTCACCATTGATCATAATATCCAGCCGCACCATGTCGGCGGTTTCGAAACGCGTGAAGCCATAATCCAGCGAAGCATAGCCGCGGCTGGTCGACTTCAGACGGTCGAAGAAGTCCAGCACCACTTCGGCCATCGGAATGTCATAGGTCAGAGCCACCTGATTGCCGTGGTAGACCATGTTGGTCTGCATGCCCCGCTTCTCGATACAGAGGGTGATGACGTTCCCGAGATACTCGGACGGCACCAGGATGTGACACTCGGCAATCGGCTCACGCACCTCGACTATGCTGTTGATAGCCGGCAATGCCGATGGGCTGTCGATGTGGATGGTGGTGCCGTCGGTCTGTTCAATCTCATACACCACGGTCGGCGCCGTAGTGATCAGATCCAGATCGTATTCCCGCTCCAGACGCTCCTGAATGATCTCCATGTGCAGCATGCCGAGGAAGCCGCAGCGGAAACCGAAGCCCAGTGCCGTCGAACTCTCTGGCTCGAAGAACAAGGAGGCATCATTCAGCGAGAGCTTGTCCAGCGCATCGCGGAACGCTTCGTAATCTTCCGAGGAGATGGGGAACAGACCGGCATAGACCTGTGGCTTGACCTTCTTGAAGCCTGGCAATGCCTTATCGGCGCCGTTCTTGGCATGAGTCAGGGTATCACCGACCGGAGCACCGTGGATGTCCTTGATGCCGCAGACCACCCAACCCACCTCGCCACAACCCAGTCCATCGGTATCTTTGCGCTTGGGGGTCGAAATGCCGAGGCGATCGACACCCCACACCTGGCCGGTACTCATCACCTTGATCTTGTCACCCTTCTTCAGGCAACCATTCTTGATGCGCACCAAAGAGACAACACCCAGATAGTCATCAAACCAGGAGTCGATGATCAGCGCCTGCAACGGAGCATCTGGGTCGCCCTCGGGAGCCGGGATCTTCTGCACTATGGTTTCCAGCACATCATCAACGCCGAGACCTGTCTTGGCTGAACAACGCACCGCGTCCATGGCATCAATGCCGACTATGTCTTCAATCTCTTCGGCCACCCGTTCCGGCTCAGCCTGGGGCAAGTCGATCTTGTTGAGCACAGGGACAACTTCCAGCTCCATATCCAACGCCGTATAGCAGTTGGCCAGAGTCTGTGCCTCAACCCCCTGACCAGCGTCCACCACCAACAGAGCCCCTTCACAGGCGGCCAGCGAGCGGGAAACCTCGTAGGAGAAGTCCACATGGCCCGGGGTGTCGATGAAGTTCAGCTGGTAGGTTTGACCATCTTTGGCCTGGTAGTTCAGGGTCACACTCTGAGCTTTGATGGTGATGCCGCGTTCGCGCTCGAGATCCATGGAATCCAGCACCTGCTCTTGCATCTCGCGATTGGAGAGGCCGCCGCAAATCTGGATCAGGCGGTCGGAGAGAGTCGACTTGCCGTGGTCAATGTGCGCAATAATGGAAAAATTTCGAATCAGTTTCATGGCTTATTCAGTCACAATAGGTAAGCGTCACCTGACGCATAGAGGCGGGATTTTACTGGATTAGCGGTGTAACGGCTATCGCTTAGTCGGCTTGCTGCGCCGGAATGTTTACCCCCAGCATCACCGGACGGTAAAAACCACCGCCCAAACGCTTGGCTCCGAGTCGCGCCAGCCAGAAGCCGAGGGTACCACCAAGCAGGGCACCGACAATTTCGGAGGGCTCTTCACCGACCGGCCACTGCAGCGAAACCCACTTGCCGACCAGGGCTCCCAGCAGCAGAAAAAACAGCGGCACCAGATAGACCAGCAGGGCACTGGTCAACAGACTGCGCTCCGGGATACCGATACGAACCTGCTGACCAACCAGTACCGGCGTCGTCAGGGCAATCTCCAGCAACTGTGGGCGTCCTGGCATCGCCTTGGCCAAGGCACCAACGCCACAACTCTGCTGCTGATGGCAGTGACCGCAGGCACTCTTGCGCCGACACTCGACCTGGGCCCAGGTATCACCCACAGCAACAACGGTAGCAATCGATTCAATCATGGCCTGATCCTTTGGCGAGTGGATGGAGCGATTCGGCGATACGCTGTGCTGTCGACACAGGGACTTCGCCAACCACGGTCACTTCAACCTTATGATCATTCAACATCCGGAGCAAGCTGGTCGCACCTTGGCGAACCAGTTCATCGCCCATAGGCGCCTCCGCGGCAGCGAGGTAGATGGAGACATCGACCAAACCATCACTGATCATCATGTAATCGACGATCTGATCGGTACCCACCAGGGGATGACGATCCGTCGACATGACGGAAAAACCCTTGGGCAGCCAGCTCGGTGCCCAACCAAGCTCCAACTGGGGAGCCTGATAGGCCTGAGCCACCGTCACGGCCCGTGGTAGCTTGGCTTGCGCCAAGGATTTCAGCCAACCACTCGGCTCCGGTAAGACGCGGAGGTCAACCCCCATGTATTGTTCCACCAAAGCCCCATTCTCATCGATCAGATCCAGACGCAGCAATAGTCCCGAGCTCTGTTCCAGCCAGACCACGAAACCATATTTGGTCGCCTCTTTCGGGGCCAATCGTACCACCTGAACTGGCATGCCAGCGACGCGATTGCGCCCGGTGACAACCGGATCATAGCTTTCAAATACCCGCTCCAGATTCATATCCAGAAAAGCGGACCACAGCCCCGGCATGCGAGCGCCGGTCAGGGTATAGGGATTATGGCCAGCCTCGAAGAAACTGATCTGGTCGCCGCGCTTGAAGTATTCACTGGGGCGGCCATTCAGGTAGATGAGATGGGAGATCTCGCTCTTGTCGAGTACCGCATGGGAAAAGCGCATCGGCTCGATATCACCTTGGCGGACCTTGATCAGGGAGAGTTCAAAATTGTAGTGGTGATAGGCCCGCTGCATCTGCTGCAACAACGCCTCGGCCGACGGGGAGGCGGCCAAGGCGGGAACGCAGACAAAGAGGGCGGCAAGAAGCCAAATACGAATCAACTGCCGCACGAAAGAATTCTCTTCTGATTAGTCATTAGCCTGGTGCAGGCGTTGTTGCAACTGATGATCCCGCAGGAATGCCGCGATACGCTCCTGATCAGCCCGGCGCTGCGCCTCACTCATAACCGGCTGCGGCATATGCTCCAGCGAGGGCCGCTCGGTCTGATAATTGACACTGACCGGTGCGGCTATGCCACCCACCGGAACCGTGTTGAGTACCGGCAATGGCGCAGCAATTTGCGCCAATTGGTACTGTTGCACCCCAAGGATCGACACCGCCGCTACAGAGGCAGCAATCGCAAACTGACCGCCGTGTCGCATCAAGGTGGCAATGGCCGGTTTAGCCCGCTCACGCCATCCAAGACTCCGCGGAGCCAGCACCGTAGGTTCGTCCGCCAAAGCCAAGGCGACACGATCCGCCAGATCCAGAGTTAAATCGGCAGGGAGCTCCTCGCGCAACGCATCACCAATCAGATGATAACGCCCCCAGGTCTCTTGCTGTTGCGGATCCTGCATTACAGACTTCAACCAACTGGCTTCGGAGGATTCACCATCCATCAGCACAGAAATCCGTTCATTATTCGCCATAGTCAATCTTCCTGCTCCTAGCGTTGCAACAGAGGCTGGATCCGTTTATCAATCGCCTCACGCGCCCGAAAAATCCGTGACCGGACAGTTCCCACCGGACACTCCATCACCTCGGCAATCTCTTCATAACTCAGCCCTTCAATCTCGCGAAGGGTGATTGCCGTGCGTAGATCCTCAGGCAAACTGGCCAGGGTCGACGCCACTTCAGCGCGTATCTCATCCGATAGCATCAGATTTTCCGGATTGGCCACTTCATGCAGGTTATCAGCCCCTTCATAAGTTTCCGCATCCTGACTATCTACATCCATATCGGGCGGACGACGCCCCTGAGCCACGATGTAATTCTTTGCCGTGTTGACGGCAATCCGATACAGCCAGGTATAGAAAGCACTCTCTCCCCGAAACTCCGGAATGGCACGGTAGGCTTTAATAAAGGCCTCTTGTGCCACATCAGGAACATCACCCGGGTTATTCACATACCTGGATACCAGACTGATCACTTTATGTTGGTACTTTCTGACCAAGAGATTGAAGGCGTTCTTATCGCCACGCTGTATGCGCTCGATCAACTGTTGGTCAATACTGTTCTGGTCACTCATTTGAACCGAAAAACCCCCATCAGGTGATCAACAAAGTCGGTCCGAAATAAGCGCATATAATCAGACACATCGTTTTTATAAAAGTTCGCTCTTATGCAAAAAAACGTGATCCAGGCTGCATCGAGTCAGCAAATTGAGCTAACAT
>JAGOXX010000203.1 GCA_018059485.1 Aeromonadaceae bacterium
CGCGCCCCATCCGCCGCAGCGAGAGGTAATAGAACGGCAGATTGATCAAAAAGAAGGCCGTACCGAACGAGACATGGGTGACATAGTGCAGCAAAAAAGCCAGCCCAGCGGTACCGCCGGTCAGAGCACCAGCCTGGCGCAGCAGCACAACCCCAAACGAGATCATCAGGGTGCCAAACAGTAAGGCAAGGGTATCCTCTACCCAGGAGTGGGTGAGCTTATTCAGAGTAGCGACATTATCCATAGGTCTTGATACGAGTTTAAAGGCGTCGAGCTCGACGCGCAGTTGGTCCGGGGGATAGACAGCAAAAAGTACACCAGGCCATCACATCAGGCGCCGTTCATCTCGCGCTCGCTGGCAGCGAGTAGCGATCATCTGCTCTCGCCTGCTGTTAACGAGTTGATTTTGCTTGATTGGCTCATAATGCACAGATTACGCACTGAACGCATTCTACATGAACACATCGTGCAATATAACCAACCACATGCACCATCGCATGAGTCGCCGCCCTAATTATGCTCATCACGCACTCGTATGGGGCGCAACCTAGAGACAAGGCAGCAGACGACCATTTTCCTTGAGTCGGTTAAGAACCACCGAGGTTTTGAGATGGGCGACACTACCATTGCGGGTCAGAATACCGCTGATGAGCTGACTTAGGCCCGGCAGATCCGTTACCACCACCTTCAGCAGATAATCGGCGTCCCCTGTGGTCTGATAGGCATCTATGATGGCATCCATCTCACCGATCATCTGCTGGAAGCGCTCGGCACACTCCTGAGTGTGATTCAGCAGCCGAACCTCAATGAGCCCTAGCACCTCGACACCCACGGCGTCAGGAGCCAATCGCGCATGGTACCCCAGGATCAGCTGTGCCTGCTCCAGCGCGATGCGTCGCCGCGAGCATTGGGAGGCCGATAACCCAACCAGATCGCTCAGCTCCTGATTGGTCAGTCGACCATTGCCCTGCAACAGGGTCAAAATTTTCAGATCGAAATCGTCGACTTGGCACATGGCAGCTAAGTTCCTTGCAGCGTTGAGGAGTGATGGGACAGAGGCAACAGCCTAGCAGGCCTTACTCGCGGAAGGAATGCGCCAATCCAGTTTCACGAACCACAGCGCCGGGCAGCCAGCGTGGTACCGACCGAAGCGACAATGATGGCGGCAATGCCCAGCAGTTGGCTCGGGGGCAGACTCTCCCCCAGAA
Source organism: Aeromonadaceae bacterium (assembly GCA_018059485.1). Classification (GTDB taxonomy): domain Bacteria; phylum Pseudomonadota; class Gammaproteobacteria; order Enterobacterales; family Aeromonadaceae; genus Pseudaeromonas. Next base: position 1,209 of record JAGOXX010000203.1, read on the forward strand.
AGGTCATGCCGACTAGAGCACCGACGGCTGGCTCACAACTGGTCAAGGTGCCAAAGCTCTGGGGCGGGAGGCGGCGTAGCGCATACATCTCCAACGTATAGGGGATCGCGCTGGAGAGCACGGCCACCGCAACGGCCACCGACAGGATCGCCGGATCCAGCAAGCCACTGCTGGCCGGCCCCCAGCCAAACGGCAACACCACCAGGGTACCGATGGCCATACCAAACGCTGGCGTACTGGCACCCAGAGCTCGTCCGGCTCGTCGGCCTGTGATGATATACAATCCCCAGCACACCCCGGCCCCCAACGACAGTAAGGCACCGAGTGGGTCTATGGACTGCCCTGCCCCACGCAGCGGCAACACCAGCAAGAGGCCACCCACCGCCAGTCCCAGCCAGATGAAGTCCCCCCGTCGCCGTGAACCCAACAACGCCACTGTCAACGGACCAATAAACTCGATGGCCAACGCTATGCCCAACGGCACCCGTTCGATGGCCATGTAGAACAGCAGGTTCATCAGACTCAGCGACAAGGCATATGGAATGACGGCCAGCCACTGCGCCCGAACCAGACGGATCCGCCAGACCCGAAATGCCAGCGCCAGCATCACAGCGGCGATACCAAGCCGCAGCACGGTCGTCCCCGCGGGGCCGATGAGTGGAAATAGCGACTTGGCCAGAGATGCACCCAGCGTGATGGAGAACATGGCACCGATCGCAGCCGCCATGGGGGCCAAGGCGGCCAGAGACGAAGAGGTGAAGGGCGATGGAAGTTTTGACATGAAGAAACCAGCTCGGTAGCAAAGAGCCGTAAAATATATCGATTAGGCGCCATAAATTCCGTTTATTCTCGCGATGCAGCAAGAATTTTTCATCGCTGCATCGAAAGGGGACGCAGCAATAGAGGGGAATTGATAGGCACCACGCCCTCACAAGTGGCGCCATACAGCATCCAAACCCGACGCTCATATCCGGAACTTACCGACCAGATCACCCAATTCGTTACTGAGCAGACGCACATCATGGCTGATTGACTGCACCTGACCATTTTGTCGCGCCACTTCGCCGGACAGTTCTGAGATATTGACCACGTTACGGTTTATCTCGCCTGAAGCTAGGCTCTGCTCCTCGGCGGCACTGGCAATCTGGGCATTGCGATCCGTAATGGTTAGGACTGCCTCAGAAATCACCTGCAACGCCGAGCTGGTCTCCTGGGAGTGGACCAAGGTTTGATCACTCAAGAGCAGGGTATGTTGCATACTCTTGGCCGCCGCCTGTACACCATTTTGCAGGCGGCTAATCA